>JAEEOK010000021.1 GCA_016284235.1 Succinivibrionaceae bacterium | reverse complement strand
TTCTGCTGCGCCCAAGACGCTTCGGTAAAAGCACCTGTATCCAGATGCTGAAATGTTTCTATGACATTTCATACAAAGACAGATATGAGGAAATCTTTTCCGGAAAGGCCATCTACACTGAAAATCTCCCCAGCCATAACTCCTACCATGTTATTGATTTTGATTTTTCAGGAGTATCAGGGGAAGACAAGGATACTTTAGTGGAAAGCTTTATCATTGCTGTCAAACGAGGTATAACTAATTTTTTAAGCCGTTATCCTGATTTTGTTTTCACCCCAGCTGAAGCAGAAAAGAAAACGCCTTCGGGCTTTATCAGATCTTTTTTCGATGCATATGATCTGTACCATGCCAAAAAGTCGCTCTACCTGATGGTTGACGAATATGATAATTTCGCCAACAGTGTTCTTTCACAGGATTTGGAACTGTTCAAAGCTATAACCGGCACAGGCGGATTCCTTAAGGATTTTTATGCAGCCATTAAAGAAGGTGCCAAAAACAGCATTGCAAAAACCTTTATTACCGGTGTGTCGTCAGTATCCTTGGATTCCCTTACCTCAGGATTTAATATTTCACTGAATGTCACTTCTGATAAATGCTTTAATGAATATGCCGGCTTTACTGAAGATGAACTTAAAAAGCTTATTCCGCAGCTTGTTGATATTGAAAAGCTTGGAATAAGCGCATATGAAATAATAGCCAGAATGAAACCGGTGTATGACGGATACTGTTTCAGTCAGGAGGCTGACCACACCGTATTTAATTCATCCATGTGTCTTTATTATTTAAGAACAGTACAGAATAAACAGCAGTTCTTACCTCCGGAAGACTATATGGATCCAGCTTCTGATCACGACGGTTCAAAACTGCAGCAGCTGTTTGATATTGCCGAAGACGGTCTGGTAGATGAGATCGAGGAAAGCTATTTGAGCAATGATCTGTTTTTTCTGGATAAACTGGCGGAAAACATTAATTTAAATAAAGTAACCAAATATAACCGGGAGCAGCTTCTTTCCATGCTCTATTATCTCGGGTATCTCACTATTGACAGGGATGCATCCGACAGTTCCGCTCTGGCTCTCAAAATACCTAATCTTTTCATGTCAAAGCTCTTTGCTCAATGCATCGCCGACATGCGGTTAAAAACAAATACGATATTTACCGATACTGTTCTGGACATATCATCGTTACGTGATGTTAAAGATGACATAAGTCCATTTGCCTCATCCTGCACGGAATTCCTGAGCGGAATCTTCACCAATCAGGTTCTGACTCACATGAGCGAAATGGCACTTAATCTGACACTCTACACCAAGCTTAAATCTTTACGCGGTATATTTGTTGAAATGCAGAAATCTCTGAGAGTTGTCGGAAAAGGAGAAAAGTTTGCCGATCTGGTTATAACCGTTAACAAAGGAAAAAGTAACCAGTGCATTTACCTTATCGAATTGAAATACGTCACCAAGACAGATGCTACTGAAGCAAAGATTCAAAACACTGTAAAAGATGCAACAGAACAGGTTCAAAGATACAAATCTGCCATGGAGTTCCGGGACAGACAGGTCAAAGCCTACGCCATGGTATTTGTCGGCTCGGAGTGCGTGTACTGCGGGTAACAAAAATTAATTTTTAAGCTCACGACCATTATGGCGTGAGCTTTTTTAATATCTGAAAAATCAACGGTTTTACGAATACCAAAATCTAATAAATATTCGAGTAGTAGACCTTCAGATTTTTACTACTTTCTTACTACTTTTCACTGTTACATAATGAGTATTTTTGGCTATTTATGACGTTTCTGTTAAAATTCAAAAAGGTACTTCTGCATCGTTTGAGATGCCGACAAACCTTGCAGAAATGGGCATTTCTCGGCAATTCACGGTAATCAATAATGACAATTCGGGTGCTTTTCGTGTGCCATGAAGACCTTACGTCATTGCAGCATCGTGATGCATATTCATGATGAAGTAGTCATCGAAGCTGATCCTCATATGATCCTTGATGCTGTATGTGAACTGATGGGACGAACACCACCATGGGCTGACGGGCTAATTCTTGATGCGGCAGGCTATATCACGTCTTTTTACAAAAAAGATTAACAATCACTTAATCGAGATCTTAGTCGGTAACTTGGTCGGTCACTACCGATCAAGTTGTCTTTGACTCGATTGCCATGATTGAACATGTTATTTCAGCTTTTTCCCTACAACAGCACATTCTTTTTTACAGAAGCATATGCCATATGTAAGAACTTCTTTTATGTCATTCCTTTTAATATACGGATCAGCATATTTTTTTTGAATTATCTGCTCAACGGCATCCTGAGCAATAAGCACTTTATCTTCGTTTTCATCCGAAGTCTGCTTAAGTTCCATAATCACGATAACGCCTCTGTTCTTTAGAGACTTGATTATCAAATCGATATAGCCGTTTCCTGACTCAAAATTGGATTTCTGCTCTGCAATGAGAGACGTGCCGTTTACCAGTAATCCGTTCACGAAGCCATGGTAATAGTTTTCCTTCGGAGCATTGACTGAAAAATCTCTGATTGAAACGTATTTGCCAAGGAGCGTGTTAAGGTTGTCCTGAACTTTTTCGGCATCACCTTCAAACAAACCTTTTACCAGTTCAGCGGTACTGGATTTCATAACTGAATTGTTCTTAAAATAATTCAGAATTCTGGATTTAAAGCATTTTCTGATTTCTTCATTAGGAATATAAACACTGTACTCATCACTTTCAGGATTATGGGACTGGGGTTCAAAAGTTAAATACCCGGTATAAAGCAGCAGAGTCCAGAAATCATTTATGTCATGGTTCTGCAAATCACCGTAGCACAAGGTGGCTCTTACTTCCGCAGTTATTGATTTACCATCCAGAAGATCCTGCATCAGCTCAACGTCTTCAGGCTCGATAAAGCTCATGAATTCTTCAATTACATCGTTACCGCTGGTGTTTATCCAGTAGTTGCCTGCAGTAATGTTTTTGTTTTCTTTTCCGACGGCTTTGTAATTGCCATAGCAGAAAGACATGACATCCCACGGACAGTACATGTGTACGTCACCGAAATAATAACCGTCATAATTATCCCCAACCAATCCATAGTAGTCGGTAAGACCATAATATGATAGAACTTCTTCAGCTTCTTCCTTAGTAAAACCTATTCCACTGGATATATCGTCATCTCCGGAATCAAGAATCGAGCAGACCATAAGATTGTTAAGTCCGGTAAAAATACTTTCCTTTGCAACCCTTAAACATCCGGTAAGCACCGCTTTTTTCATATTAGTGTTGCCTTTTAATCCGGTAGCAAGCAGTTGACCGACCACATTGATCATTTCACGGTAGTAACCGAAATGTGCAGCCTTGGCAACAGGAACATCATATTCATCGATGAGCAGTACAGGACAGATTTTATGATGCCGGTACAGCAGATTGGTTAGAGTTACCAGTGAACCGGTCAGTAGATATTTATTTGCAGGATCCTTAAGAAAGTCTAGATCCAGCAATTTATATAAAATTTTCAACTCGTCATTATTGAGTTCAGAACTTGATTTCAGATATGAAAAATTCAGAGCCATAGAGTTGATAACTCTGGCAAGTTCGCAGTAGGAATCATTGAAGTTGTCAAAGGCAACAGATTTAAGAGTAAGAAATATTACCGGAAATCTGCCCATGAACTCGCTGCAAAATTCCCGATCTGCAAAGATTTCAGTATCACTGAACCAATTTTTCTGACGTGAGGTATCACCTGGATTTTCGATATTCAGAGACAGAAAGTCATAGAAGGTAGACATGGTAAGCGTTTTACCGAAACGTCTCGGTCTGGTGATAAGCATGACTTTCGAAGTGTTTTCTTTAAACACAGTTCTGATAAAAGGAGTTTTATCCACGTAATAACTGTTGCTTTCAATTAGTTCATGAAACGATTCCGCTCCGATATTTATAGACTTCAACACTATATTCCCCTCTGAATACAACTATCTGTTCATCACAGATGAAAAAGGCCTTTCCATGAACCTCAGTTCACAAAGTGATTGAAGCACAAAAAGACTCTATCACCGTCATTATCCCATAACATACTTAATCGTCAACCGCGAACATCCTACTTTTTGAATAGTATGAATAGTGATGAGAGGGGAAACTCCAGACTGCACCGGGCTGCAGCATACCCTCCCCGATCAGCTGGTACTTCGATACAAGGTTATAAGAATTAACTGTCTTTAGACAACATATCCGAAATATCAACACTTAACTTTTTTGGGGAAACGGCAGGCTGTATCACCCCTTTTTACAAAAAAATCTATTCTCAATCCGACAGGTCATTCAGCTTGAATTCCGGTGCAGTTACAATTTGCCAAACCGGGCTAAAACCGCTAAACTTACCCTCCGTAAAGTTCTGCAGTTATAAAATCCTGCAGACTCCGGCAGAAATAACATACGCGAAAACAAGCAAACCCAGCAGAAAGGAGATAAAAGATGCAGGCAGTAATTCTGGCAGGTGGTTTCGGTACAAGACTGTCCCACGTTGTAAAGGACGTTCCGAAGCCGATGGCTCCCATCAGGGACATTCCGTTTCTCAAATACCAGTATGATTATCTTGTATCCCGCGGATTCGACAGTTTTGTTCTGCTTACAGGGTATAAATCAAGTGTAATAGAGGATTACTTCCGGGACTACAGCAATGTGGTATGCATCAGGGAGGAGACTCCCCTCGGAACCGCAGGCGCACTGCTGAATGCCTACGAACATCTTGAACCGGAGTTTCTGCTGCTTAACGGCGATACCTTCTTCTCCGCCGATTTTTCTCTTCTGTACGACTGTAAAAAAAGGATTGCATCCGGTCCTTCAGCAATGCTGGCACTTAAATATACTGAAAACATCGACCGCTACGGTTTTGTGGAAATTTCCGGGGAATACAGAGTTGAACGCTTTATCGAAAAGGGAGCTCTTCCAGCCGATCAGATCGACGGCTATATCAACGCGGGGGCCTACCTGATGGACAGGGAACTGCTCACAGCCTACCTGAAGGATTTCAACCGGAATTTCATCTCCCTTGAAACCGAACTGTTTCCAAGGATGATCGAAAACGGACAGCTGTACGGTCTGCCGCTGGGCGGAA
This sequence comes from Succinivibrionaceae bacterium, assembly GCA_016284235.1. Classification (GTDB taxonomy): domain Bacteria; phylum Pseudomonadota; class Gammaproteobacteria; order Enterobacterales; family Succinivibrionaceae; genus UBA2804. The sequence goes on along the minus strand of JAEEOK010000021.1, from coordinate 1,299 downwards.
GTTTTATCGATATCGGCATTCCTGACGACTACTACCGGGCCCAGGATCTGATCCCTTCAACCATGGCCCTCACCCCGAGACCGGCTCTTTTTGTCGACAAGGACGGCACGCTGATTGTAGATTCAGGCTACGTGCACGGCGATGACTTCAGACCGATCCTGGAGTCGGAAAAGATGGTGGAGGAATATGTCAGAAAGGGATATTACCTGGTACTGATCACCAATCAGGCCGGAGTGGCAAAAAATAAATTCTCCGAAGACGATATGAACAGGAATATAGAACTGCTGCTGAAACACTACGAACAGCTCGGACTTAAATTCGACGACGCCGAATACTGCACCTGGTGCGCCGAGGCGGTTCTTGAGAAGTACCGTTTCAGAAGCCTGGCCAGGAAACCGTATCCGGGAATGATCCTGAAAGCCTGTGAAAAACTTCCGATCGATCTGCGTCATTCGGTAATGGTCGGAGACAAGCCGGATGTAGATCGCATTGCGCTGCCGTATCTTGAATGCATCATCGTGGAACCGGACCGCGGTTGTAACTAACCTTCCCGCAAAGCTGTAAAGAGATAACAGAACATGGATAATTTTGTCTCCTTCGACGGTCTCGGCTCAACCTTTCTCCACAATATCTACGGATCCAGCAAAGGCAGGATCAGAACCGATCTCATCAGTGAAGATCTGGATTTTATTATGGAGCTGATGAAGGAACGGGGCTCTCTTTGCGTCCTGGATCTCGGCTGCGGCACTGGCTTCTTCTCCTCAAGACTTGCAGCACAGGGACATCATGCAGATCTGTGCGATGTATCGGAGGAAATGATTGCGGAGGCGGAAAAATACGCCGCTGCGCAGCATACACAGCAGAATATGAATTTCTTCTGCGCCAGCGCCTTTGAACTTCCGTGTCAGATCACCGGAAGAACCTACGATCTGATCCTGTGCCATGCCGTCATGGAGTGGGTGGAGGATCAGAGAAAACTGCTGGAAATCATCAAATCACGACTGAGTCCGGGCGGAGAACTCTCCCTGCTGGTATACAACAGGGATGCACTGCTCTACCAGAGTCTGATTGTAGGTAATTTCAACTATATCAGCTGCAACTTTCAATCAAAGCACCGGCAGAAGCTCACCCCGAAATATCCGGTGGTGCCGGCGGAACTGGAGCAGACCCTGCAGGAACTCGGTTTCACCATCCAGCGCAAAACCGGTATCAGGGTCTTTCATGACTACGTGCGGGACAAAAAAATCCAGACTGAAAAATTCGATGAAATTCTTAAATACGAAAAAAACTACGCCAGGG
>JAEEOK010000020.1 GCA_016284235.1 Succinivibrionaceae bacterium | reverse complement strand
ATTGCTTTATTAAACGAGAATAAACTGAAGTACCCAGACGGGAAATACTCAATTGAACAGATACTTCAGGCCTTGAAAGGTATAAATGTGACAGAGGTTGATAACGGCAATGGATATCAGCCTGACTACAACAACTCAGAACTCATTTCTGAACTTTTGGAATGTTGTGAACTCACAGAACTGACCCATGAGGTAGTGATGAAAGACACAATGAAAAAAATTTTGAAAAAAATTTCAGTTGCCCCTAAAAAGCTGAAACAGCCTAAAAATACATAACACTGCAAAAAGTCTTATCTGGTAAGGATTGGCAGAACTCTATGTTACGCAAACTGTCGAACTCCGGAATTCTTATTCAACCTAATATTGTTTCATACGTCCGGGGATTTTTACAGAGGGGAAAAAAACAGAAATGATCGGCACTTATTGCGCGGATTATCTTTTTCCGTTCCGGATGCACGTATTATGATCAATCAAACCCCGATACGTACAAAACTCTTGAATTATCCCGGAACATATTGTATTATCTCTCGCGTTATGGGGGACAGGTCCTCTCGTATTGGTTCGTTGGTCACCTGGTCAGGTCCGGAAGGAAGCAGCCAAGCCAATTGAATTAAGTACTGAGATGCGGCTTGTCCTTCACCCTTTCCGGAACATGCATTTCATCATCTCAATCAAGTCATAAAATAATTACTGCAGTATGACGTTTTTTGTACGTTCATCCTGCCGGCCGGATTTTTCCGACTTGAAATTTCAAAAAAAACGGAGCATGAACCGCTCCGCCATAGTTACCTCGACTGATTATTCAAGGCACATCTGTTACTTTACAAGCTGAGATTCTATATACTCAACAGTCTGCGGAGCACCGCGGACAAACTTGCCGTTGATAATGTAGCAAGGTGTTCCGGTAACCTCCATAGCCATACCGAGATTCATATTCTTTTCAATCGTGTCACTTATAGACTTATCGGACATAAGCTTGCTTACAGCACCCCAGTCCATCCCAAGCTTTTCAACGAACGGCTTTAAATCCTCGTCGGATGAAATACGTGACGAACTGTTAATTACCGCCATATGGTAATCAAGGAACTTCTGAGGATAAAGCTTGTAGACAGCCAGAGACGCTCTCGCAGAAACCTCGGAACCGGCGCCGAGAATCGGATATTCCTTGAATATGTAGCGGATGTCACCCTTGTCCTTATGATTTTCAAGAACCTTGAAAAACAGCTTCTTTGAGTGCTTGCAGTAACCGCAGTTGTAGTCAGAAAATTCAACAATCACGTTTTTCGCATTCTTCGGTCCTACTGCCGCATCCGCCTCTGAATGAAAAATTTCCTTTTCAAAGGTTTTCAGATACATGCTTTCATTCTTTGCTGAAATCTCAGCCTTTCTTTTCTGCAGGTTGGCGCTTGCCTCAACAAGAACCTCCGGATGTTCAACAATGTAACTGTGGATAATCTGCTCAAGCTCCTCCTTTGTATAATCCTTGGCAGATGCAGAAAGGGAAAAGGCAACAGCTGTCACTGTTGCAGCCTTGAATAAATTAGTTAAAACTGACATATCAACACCTAAACAAATCAAACGGCGGCAGCCTTTACAAATCTGCATGACAGGCAACCACCTAAACAAACCTTAAATTCCTGTAAGACAGCACGCATGTCCAATCAGAAATACATTCTTCTGTTCACATCAGCATTCTGTGCGCGATCCCTGAGGAAATGATCCATCAGCACCAGTGCCATCATTGCTTCAACAATCGGAACAGCCCTGATTCCAACACACGGATCATGTCTGCCCCGGGTTACAATTTCCGCACTGTTGCCGTCTATGTCAATGGTCTCACCCGGAATCAGTATACTTGATGTAGGCTTGAAGGCAACGGACACATCGATAGGATTGCCGTTACTGATGCCCCCCAATATACCTCCGTCATGATTGGACTGAAATCCGGATTTTGAAATCAGGTCACGATGAACAGAGCCCTTCTGACCGGCTACGGCAAAACCGTCTCCGATTTCCACGCCCTTGACCGCATTGATTCCCATCATCGCATAGGCAAGTTCTGCATCAAGCCGATCAAATACCGGTTCGCCAAGTCCTACAGGAACACCTTCGGCAACCACCTTTACCACAGCTCCCACGGAATCACCTGATTTTTTCAGATTTCTCAGATACTCTTCAATCTCGTTAATCTTCTGAGGATCCGCAAAAAAGAACGGATTGTCGTTAACCTGCTCAAGATTGCAAAAATCAGCTTTGATTTCTCCTATCTGAACGAGACAGCCGCGGATCTTGATCCCTGACTTGTTGCTTAGGTACTTCTTTGCTATCGCACCCGCCGCGACCCGCATTGCCGTTTCACGCGCAGATGCTCTTCCTCCGCCGCGGTAGTCTCTGGTACCGTACTTCTGCTGATATGAAAAATCAGCATGTCCAGGACGAAACTTGTTCATAATATCAGAATAATCCTGGGATCTCTGATTTTCATTTCGAATCAGCAGACCAATCGGCGTTCCGGTGGTTTTACCCTCAAATACGCCAGAAATAATCTCAACCCTGTCATCCTCCTTTCTCGGGGTTGTAAACGGATTGCGTCCGGGCTTTCTCCTGTCAAGATCATTCTGAATATCAGATTCAGAAAGTTCAAGCCCCGGCGGGCATCCGTCAACTATGGCGATAAGACCGGGACCGTGGCTTTCTCCACAGGTGGTAACAGTGAAATTCTGTCCAAATGTATTACCAGACATTACATCTCCTTAAAAAATTTTCTGCTCTTCTTCAATTCCTCGCATGATATTGCAAACACACCGCTGCCGCCGTTCTTCAGATCTATCCACTCAAAATCGACCTCCGGATACTGCTCGCAAAGAGCATCCATACTGTTTCCCACCTCGCAGATAAGATATCCGTCAGGCTTAAGATAATCACAGGCATCAGCAAGAATGCGCCTTACAACATCAAGGCCGTCCTCCCCGGCAGCAAGGGCCAGCGGAGGTTCACGAAGGAACTCATCCGGAAGATTATCCATATCATAATCATCCACATAAGGAGGATTTGAAATAATCAGATCATACATGACCCCGTCATCAAGACTTGAAAAGAGATCGGATTTAATAGGAAATACAAGATCATTCATATTGTAGAGATCTACATTGTAGGAGCACACATCAAGAGCATCATCCGATATATCCACCGCATCAACCTCGACCCCCAGCTTAGCTGCCGCAGCTATGGCAAGACAACCCGATCCGGTGCACAGATCAAGAATTAAGGAAGGCTCCTGCGGCAGATACGGTTCAAAACGGCTTTCTATAAGCTCTGCTATCGGAGAGCGCGGAATAAGCACCCTTTCATCAACATAAAATTTCAGACCCGCAAAATAAGAAATGTTCGTTATATAAGGAGTAGGCACTCTTTCAAAAATTCTGGTGCGTACAAATTCAAAAATATCTCTGCGCTCCCTTGCCGTGACGTAGGATGATTTAAAACCGTCCAACTCTTCATAATCCAGGCCGAGAGCAAAACTCAGAAGCTGCGCAGCCTCCTGATACGGAGACTCTGATCCGTGACCGCAGTAGACTCCGGATTTTGAAATGGCTGTGGTCAGATACCTCAGCATATCACCTACTGTCGACAATTCCTGATTTATTTCCGCCTGAATAACATCTTCGGAAACAAAATTATAATCCGATGTAATTTCTTCCATGCTCATCCTCTACAACAAGTCACTATATTTAAAACAACCTACCATCAAAATCAGCGGAAACACCAGCGAAACCTTAAAAAGCAGAACCGGTCATGACGGAAACCAATCCCGGCAGGAAGAAGATCCGTCTCTAAACTGATATTAAAAATTGTCATGATTATAACCTATGGCAGAACTAAACAATAGAGCTGTTCTGCCTATCCGTTACAGAGTCTAAAAAAATTAGCAAAGATCCGCCAAATTTAATTATGCGAAGAAAAAAGTCAAAAGAAAGAATGAAGGATTCAAATTTTCATCCGGCTGACTGATCCGCATGCCATCTGAAAAGAAAACCGCCTTCCTGCTGTACGGCAAAAAAGCAAAAAGCCCGATCTCCGCAATCAGACGGAAATCAGGCAAAAGAGGAAATAAACAAAAACATCACCAGAAATCAGGAAATGGAGCTAATCTGCCTGTTTATTTCAGTAACAGTATCCGAATGAACCCTGTCGGGCTTTTCCGGCATGACAACCTTTCCATGTTCAAAGGTATATCCGCCGCGACCGTTAATGTATATTCTACCCTTGAAAAATAACTTTACATGCTTGGCTATGGCACGGGGAGAGTAACATTTAAAAATTCTCATCTACACAACTCCTAATTATCAGGGAATTTGTGCTTTCCTTGCTCACCTGGAGTTTCATCCATGAAACGCCGCAGATCAAAAAACAGATCATCTATATCATTTATATAGACGATTCTGAATTACACAATGTTTATTCACATTAATGAGAATGAATTTGTAGAGTAGATCACTTTATATTCAGGATCATCATCCTGCCTGTCCAGCATATAAAAATCTCCGGGATCAAAAGTACCGAAAACAGACGGTCCGCACAGTTCTGAAACCAAACTGCTGACAAGCGGCATATGACTGACTACAAGAACATTGCCTCCAAGACCGTCCTCGCAGCTCATATAGTCTGCAACATCCGCAGATGCGTTAGGAACAAGCTCGTCGGTAATCTGCACAGTTCCGATATCAAGAAACTCCTTAAGAATATCAAGAGTCTGCAGCGTTCTCAGATACGGACTGACAAGTGTTATCCTAAACGCCGGACACCTTGCGGCAAGATCGGCGGCGCGGAGTCTTACTCCCGTTCTGCCCTGCTCTGTAAGAAGTCTGTTTCTGTCGCTCAGTGCCGCAGACTCGGCCTGTCCATGTCTCACTATAACTATCATCAGATTTCTCCGTTATGACCATTACCCTGTCAACAGCCGGAATTTTCTTCCCGGCACAGGCTGATTCTATCATACGGCAGGAGGTTTTAGATATGATCAGGTTAATCCGGCACACAAGCACCGGCAAACTTCAGAAAATTACGAATGACAGCACCCCTGAGCCTTTACTTCCTAAAAAATTGCAGCGCTGAAAACGCCAGTATCATGATGAACGGTTCCGGTTCTGCACCATGCCTGCATCAGATGTATTCCTCAGGATCCTTTTTACTATTCTCTCGGATCAGGGTGAACTCCGGCATCATCCGGACACCGTACCGGCTGCAGTGATCCTGGAAACGCACAGTCCCGTCCGGTATAAAAAATGAGCATTTTCAGTATTTTTCATTAATGACTCCACCGTACATATTTCAGACATGAGTGTTCAAACGCACAAGTTTACCGCCTGCAGATCCTAAATAATGTATTTTTCTCTTGCTCACGGTTATAATAGTCCATCGTTGTTTTGAATTGAATTTTGAATTTATAGTGAGAAAAAAATGTTCAAAGATAAGGTTCAGGCAGTTCGTCAGTATCTAAGTTCCCAGATTCTTGGGCAGCTTGATCTCATCGACGGACTTATGCTGGCACTGCTTTCTGACGGCCACATACTGGTAGAGGGACCGCCGGGCATAGCCAAAACAAGAGCTATAAAAGAGCTTTCAAAATGCATAGAGGGAAAGTTTCACCGGATACAGTTCACCCCTGATCTGCTTCCTGCCGATGTTACCGGTACGGATGTGTACAGACCGCAGGACGGTTCCTTTGTGTTCCAGCCGGGACCTCTTTTTCATCATCTTCTGCTTGCTGATGAAATCAACAGAGCTCCTGCAAAGGTTCAGAGTGCACTGCTTGAAGCAATGGCGGAAAAACAGATAACAATAGGCCGCAAGACATACACTCTTCCGGAACTGTTTCTCGTCATGGCCACCCAGAATCCTCTGGAACAGGAGGGCACATACCCTCTTCCTGAAGCTCAGCTTGACAGGTTCATGCTGCATATAAAAATCGACTATCCGGATGCAAAGGATGAACTTAGCATTCTGCAGCTTAACCATTATGAAATACAGCACCGCAAGGACGAGAAGGAGCACCCTGTTCTCACACAGAAGGAACTTTTTGAGGCAAGAGCCAGTGTTCTTGACGTCAAGGTGTCTGAAGAGCTTCAGAAGTATATAGTCAATATTGTCAACGCCACCCGCAATCCGCTTGCAATCAACGGAGATCTGGCAAGATGGATTTCCTGCGGTGTAAGTCCGAGAGCGACCATTGCACTATGGCGCTGCGCATGTGCAAGAGCGTGGCTGAGTGACCGCGACTATGTCATACCGGATGACATTCAGGTCTGTGCCTACCCTGTAATGCGTCACCGCATAATCATAAGCATGGAGGCCGAGGCAGACGGTATCAAGCCGGATGATGTAATAGAAAAAATACTCAGTCTGGTGGTGGTATCATGAGCGGCATCGAATTAACATTCGAAGATCTGGTCAACGTACCCCCTTCAAATGTTGTTCTGCCACTGAGCAAGGTGGCCAGTCCAAGATTCGGATTCCAGGCGTCAAGCACAAAAGGAAGGGGCATGGAGTTTGACGAAGTCAGACCCTATGTCCCCGGTGACGATGTCCGCAATATTGACTGGTACATAACAGCAAGATCCGGCAAGCCGCATACCAAGCTGTTCAGAGAGGAACGGGATCGCTGCACATATATCATTACTGATCTCGGCGAAACCATGTATTTCGGTTCCCAGGGACAGTTCAAATCCCGTGTCGCTTCTCTGCTGACAGCATCAACCGCCTGGCAGGCCGTCATTAATCACGACAAGGTTTCAAGCATTATAATTTCCGGAAACGAGATTGTGCGGACAAATCCCGGAGGCAGACACCATGATGTTCTTAACATCATAAAAAAGGTGCATGCCTGCTACAACAGAGGACTGAACGACCGCACAAGCACACGCAACATAGGAGACGCGCTGCAGCTTCTCAGTGACTCGATCCGTCCGGGAAGTGTTATTTATGTGATCTCGGATTTCTACCGCCTGACATCAAAGGCTGCGATTATTCTCAGGTATCTGAACATTAACCACATTGTTTACTGTTATCAAATCTTCGACAGAATGGAAATAGAACTTAAAAATCCGGGAATGCTCTACGTCGACAATGATAACAGCGTGGGATACGTGATAAGTCCTGACAAGAAATTCACTGATGACTACCGGAAAATAGGCATGCACCGCATGAGAGTTCTTTCAACTCAGCTTAAGCATTCCTGCCAGCGTTTCATAAGGATAGACGCATCAAAACAGTAATAATCTATGTACAACGTCGATGAAATAAAAAATCTCGGACTTAAGGATATCCATCTTGGAGCTGAGCCGACAAATCTGGGACTGTACGCCATGTACCTGCTGGCGGCGGTCGCGGCTGTCGCTGTTCTTGTTTTTCTGCTTGTCAGGATCATCCCTGTTCTTAAGGATGTTCTCCGTCTGACAAAAATGTTTTTTAAATCCTCATCATTTGTCGCCGACATGAACAGACTGATGAAGGAATCCTGCGGAAGATACTTTCCGAAAGAAAAATACGCATCACTGTCAGGGAAAAAATGGATTGAATTCCTCGACAGGACGGGAATATGCAATTTTTCCGGAATTGTGGACGACTGGGATGCCCTGCTCTACAGCAATCATATACTTACCAAACAGGAGAGGCGCAGGCTGTACCGCCACGGACTGCTGTGGCTCTGCTCCAACCTTTGGAGATTTGCATGATCCAGATAAAATATCCGCTGGTGCTCATTATTCTTCTCCTGCCTTACCTTGTTTACTACTTCTGGCCGCTGAAGGAACCCAACCGCAAACCTATAAGACTGCCGTCAATACCCATAGTAAAAAACCGCAGTCCGAAAATCTCGCTGATTCTTGTAATCATCAGCGTCCTGAGTTACATATGTCTGACTGTCGCCGCCTCAAGACCGGTCTACATATCAGATCCGGTTCTGGTACAGAGAGAAAACTACAACATAATGATGGCGGTGGATGTATCGCCGTCAATGGATATGAAGGATATGTTCAGCGGCAAGACATATGTATCAAGACTTTCAATACTGAAGCAGGAGCTGAAGAAATTCGTCAGCAGCCGCACATCTGACAATTTCGGTCTGATTGTCTTTGCCGAGAAAGCATTCATCATGTCGCCTCTTACCTGCGATCACAAACTGTACAACAGTTTTGTCGATGAGCTGGAAACAAATCTTGCAGGTAATCTGACATCCATCGGAGACGCGGTAATTCTTGCAGGTCAGACCATGGCCGGATCACAGAGCAGCAACCGTATTCTGATTCTCCTCACTGACGGCAAGGACACATCCGCCAAGATTTCCGTAGACGATGCCATCACCTATGCACTCAACAATGATATGAAGGTTTACACCATCGGCTACGGTGCAATGAACAATAACGCCACCAGACAGATGGATCTGGAATCACTGCGCAAAATAGCCGAGGAAACAGGAGGCAAATATTTCAGAGCACAGGATCCGGAATCGCTTTCTCAGGTCTACGACAATATAAATGCGAGCGAACCGAAAATAACAACAGAGAAGTATTTCCAGAATGTTTATGAGCTTTACTACATACCTCTGTTTCTTTCACTGCTCCTGTCCTTTATTGCAGCATATCTAGTAAGGAGGCACTATGAGTAGTTTCTTTATTGCAAGACCGTGGCTTCTTGTGCTCCTTGTGGTCCCGATTCTCTTTTATCTTGTCAAGTTTCGAAAGGTAAATTCATCACAGCAGATGATGACAAGAGAAATATACAACTTCTTCAACCGGGAAAACACCAAGAAAATCAGGCGGAATTTCAAACTCTTCACACTGCCGTGGATACTCGGGGTGCTGGCGATGTCGGGACCGACCGTCGTGGATGAGGACAAGCCGCTGTTCCAGAATGAGGAGCTCTGGGTATGGGTCATGGATCTGTCGAACTCCATGCTGGCCGACGACATCAAACCTAACCGCTATATGCAGATGAGATATTCTCTCAACCAGCTTCTCAACAAAGCCAATCCTACGAAAAAAATTGCACTGGTTGTATTTGCCGGCAATGCATACACCCTCGTTCCTCCGACAAATGATTTCAACACACTCAAAACATACATCAGACAGCTTGATCCTTCAGTAATGCCGATGCAGGGCACGGATCTGATGCGTGCTGTGCAGCATGCCAGCAAAATACCTGATGAAATGAATGTACAGGGCAACATACTGGTTATCACCGACGGGATAAATCAGGAAAGCGAGGCCCTCAAGCTTGCTGAGTACATAAACCAGTCAAACAACAATTTTTTCCTTTATATCATCGGAACAAACGAGGGATCCGCGCTTAAACTCGGCAACGGATCGCTGCTTAAAGACAATAACGGCGAAATTGTTGTGTCCAGATCAGATCTGAAAAATGTGGAAACGCTTGTAAAGAATTCCAGAATCAAGGCCTACAGTTCAAGAAACGAGAATGATCTTGTCAATATCTTCAAGGTTTCTGCTGCACTCCATGACGTGGAACTTAAAGACGTGTACCACGAATATGATCTGGGCTACTGGATGGCTCTCCCGCTTCTGCTGCTGGTACTTGTTTTCAGACAGGGTTTCATTTTCTCTGTGCTTGTTCCTCTCATGCTTTCATCTGCCCTGCTGTACACGCCTGATGCCTGCGCTGACGATATGGAAGGGATCAGACTCTACAACAATGCACAGTACCTGGAGGCTGCGAAAGAGTTTGAGGACGAGATATGGAAGGGAAACGCCTATTACAAGGCCGGTGAATATGCCCTGGCGATTGAAGCTTATGAATCGGCATCCAGCAGCAGCGACAACCTTCTGAGGACCTACAATCTTGCAAATGCATATGCAATGAACGGGGAGCTGGATACTGCAATTCTTCTTTATCAGCAGGTTCTTGAAACCAAAAACGAGCACAATTTCGACGCCCGCTACAATCTTGAGCTTTTAAAAAAGCTGCAGATGCAGGAAATTGCCAAAAGACACGCGATAAATGAAACTGTGGACATTGTAAGCACGGATCGAGCCGACGACAATGACTGCACCAAGGACAGGGGATGCCCTGTCATTAATCCAGAAAACCTGATTCGAAACCGCTTAATCAATCTGCAACGCAAAAGCGATCACAAAACCGGACCGGCACAACAATGGTAAGAAAAATTATATTCACATTATACCTGTTAGTCATGTCATGCAGCACCGCCTGGGCGGAAAAACTGATCCAGGTAGAGGTAAAGGATGAAAAGCTGTATGAGGATACGAGTTTTCTTCTGCTCGTAACAGCTGCTGGCAAATTTGAAAAGGCTGATCTTGATCCGCGGCCTCTTACTGACAGCTTCACCATCGGTGATATCATGTATAAGTATCGTGAATATGAGAACTCCACCATATGGGGAATACCGCTCATCACTCACAGCAACGGACTTATTACAATCCCGAGTATTCTTATAAAAGACAACGTATCAGAGCCTCTGAGTATTTCCGTGAGAAAAAAACAGGGCCGCGATCCGCGTCCGGTGCTTAACAATCTTATAAATACAGAAATCTCAAATCTGAGTCCGTTTACCAATGAAACAGTCATTCTGAAAACAACGGTCACCAAACCGCACAATGTCGAACTGTCATCCTTTATCATTCCGCCGTCCGTAGACGAAAACGGACACATTCACCTTCTTCACGAATCAAGAAGCGAACGCTCGACAATGGGGCACACCCGTACAGTCATCACTTCGATATATGCCGTATCCTTTAAAACTCCAGGAACTCATACCATAAATCCTGCCATAGCAAACGGCTACTACATCGAATCAAACGGCAACACAGTAATCAGCAACGACAACAAGGACAGGACTATCAAAATACTGGATCCGAGCAAGGGAGACAGGGATGCCGGAAAAAGAGTGCGCTTTGTATATCAGGAGAAGCCTCTTACAATAAAGGCGGCGGACGCACTGAAAGGTAAAAGCAATGTTGTTGTTGCAGAAGATTTCAAAATTGTAGAAACCTGGAATCCTGAAAAAAACAGCACGCTGTCAGTAAACACGCCTATAGTACATGAAATAACATTTTCCGGAACAGGTATATCTGCACAGGATCTTCCTCCTAGAATTATTGAAGGAACACCTCAGTACAAGGCCTACACAGACAAGGAGAAGATCACAGAGCACTATGATCCGGAGACAGGAATTCTCACCTCAAGCAGAACATTCAGTCAGGTTTTTGTCCCGCTGAGATCCATGAAACTGCTGTTTGCTCCGGATGAAATCAACTGGGTTCACAGAACCTATGACGAGGGAACCAAATTAAGCACCTTCACCCTGACGTCGCCGTCATATGAGATTGTGGACGACGGGGAGCACCAGTATGATTTCACGAACAGAAATTTAACCAAGATTCTTCTGCTGATAGTAATGGGGCTGATAATCCTGCTTATTGCAGTATGCATCATTTATCTTCTCTATCTGGAAAACATTATTACATTCGACAGGCTGATAAACTGGAACGCAAGACGGGTCGCTTGCAAAAAGCTGATAAAGAATTTCGACACAAAAGATGTTAAAAACGCATATTCACAACTGATAGAATTCGGACAGACATATTTCGGACCCGGCGCCACCTGCTTTGAAAAATTCCCGAATTATGAAGAATTCAAAATATATCTTGATGATATAGCTGAAAAAAGATGGGATCACGGCAAATCTTTTGTCGACCGGAATTATGACGGCACCGAATTCAAGAAAAAATTAAAAAAGTTCTGCAGAAAACCGTCTAGAAAAATTCAGGCACAGACTCTGCTCTCCCAGCACTGAGAGAGTCTGAAACTGACAGACTGCCGTATGGCACCAGCACTGCAAATTAAAGATGACAGCTCCCTGCGTTTCAGGAAAGTTTAGAGACAGAGCGGAAGAGAACTGCGGGGAAATCAAAATTGATCCCCGTCTTATTTTGCCGGCAGCTGCGATGGTGCACCTCTATCCGTTATTCGCAGTACATCAAGCTGCAGCAAACACCTGATTAGTCAGATTTAAAACGGCTGCACCGTGCCCTTATATCCACGCCCTTAAGGACGTGTTTTGCGGCGCGATCAGATAAAAAATGATTTAATCCGGATCAGTACTTTTGCCAACATAGCCTGAATGTTTAACCCGCCTGCTGTTCCTTGATTGGTTTATAGTATGGCAGGCCCCATACTTCCTTATCAGGAGATTCCATCATCAACTGAACAATTACAGGGAAAATAAGGAACATCAGCTGCAGAGCATCCTCAATTTGATTTCTGTTAAGCCCACTGTTGTATGTAGCTCCGCCGTGCAAAAGTTGATTGCGCAAAGTATAAAGTCTGCAGAAAACCATTGAAATCATATCGACAGTGCCTTTCCCTGGAACAAGACGTTTCGCCTTAGTAATACATTTTTCTAAAGAATTTTCCCAGTCACTGCAGGCATCATTGCCATTAACAAAGCGCCAGTATTTTTCAAAAGTGAACTTATTCTGAATAAGCGACATTACGGCACTGCCTGATTGCTGCCACAGGATTTGACTAATTTCACTTTTAGCGTCCAGTTCAAGAATCTTTTTAAAAAATTCGGCAATCAATTCATGCTCAGGTTTAAATGCCTCGGATAATTCCTTTCCGTATGCGGAGTTAAATCCTATCCACATGGTAATAAAACTTAAATCAAGTTCACCTTTTTGATTTAAATCCCTGGCTTTGTCAAACCAGCTTAAAGCCCGGTGTATTCTGATTCTGAAAGGCTCATCAAATGACATCTTGTGTTTGTGGTAATAATCAATAACATCCTGAAGCATATTTTTTCTCCAAAATTTAGTTTCTTTGCAAAATTCAACTGAAAATAGCTGAAGCAGGTTTCAAGTATATTTGTCCATCCTACCATCTTGAATGTAAAAAAAAGTGATTTCATTCTAAAAAAGTATTTTAATAATTGATTAAGCAGACACAAAGAAACATCAATTATCTGATCGTGACGTAGCCGCGTCCTTCATAGCTTGGTTTTACAACACAATCAGATAAAATTCCATTCAAACAGAAAATTCGCAGTTAAATTTTGATAATTCATTCATCGGGTTATCTATTACAAATTATCATTAACGTCATCATTTTCTTTTTTAATAAAACTGTTTAGAAATATACAAAATTAAGGCTGTTTACAATTTAAACTTTGGCTCTGTTCAACAAAGGTGTTGATAACCGCAGAAACACTGTGGATTTCGTTGGTATTTATATTTGTGAACTAAAAAAAATTTTTTAGCTCATATAACTTTATGACTTATCATGCCGATTCATGAATCGTCAATATTCCTTAACAGGGCTAATCTTTCAAAAATAATGAGAGTAAATCTCCTGCTATCCGTCACAGTCCGGACTGCAATTTCTGATTCACTCAGAATTGATGCACTGAAGCTGTTTATCTATAGCTTTTATCTGGTTCTTTACAAATTCCAGTTGGAACTGCGCCTACCGGACGACTGAACTTTGACCCGGAGTGTTCCCGCCGTTAAAAATAGCATTTCAGCGGTAGCACAGGCGGCTATAGAAACACAAATTTCTGAGTATCAATAAGACCAGGAATGACCCGATTGCGGCGAGGCTGATTCCGAACCCGTGTAAATAATTATTCCAAATCGATAAGCTCTGCATATTTGAATAAATCATCCAAAATATTTCCAACTTGATGTTGTAAAGAGTCCGGAAAAACAGGTTATTATAAATAACGAAAATGATTATTTGAAATAAGATCGAATCTGATATTTACTGCGTAATTTTGCAAAGAACAATAAAAACTGATAATCAGATATATACAGGTTAATTATTCGTTTTCAACATTCAACATCCAAAAATATAAAAAAATCACATATTAGAAATTCGTTTATTTTTTTTTATTCTAACTTTTGATAATATAGGACAGTAATTCGGGGGTTTTTATGTATTCATTTGTAGCAAAGCAGCCTATATTAGACTCTAAAATGCAAACCTATGCCTACGAACTTCTGTTCAGGCAGGGATTGACGAATGCATTTCCTAACATTTCATCGGAAAAAGCCACGATGACACTGCTCGAGGAGCAGTTTTTAAGTCAACCCATCGAGTCTCTCGTAGGAGACAAAATCAGTTTTGTAAATTTTCCCTACTCTCTTATTATTGAAGGAATTATCGACTCTCTCCCCGCCAACAAGGTTGTAATAGAAATTCTAGAGGATGCATCCCCGAATGAAACTCTGCTTAATTCTGTAATTAATCTCAAGGGTCGGAAATTCACCATAGCACTTGATGATTTCACCATGGATCCCGCATGGGATAAATTTCTTCCATATATAGACATAATAAAATTCGACTGGCGCCTGTCCAGTCATGAGGAAATACAGTCATATATCAACGCCCACCAGGAGCAGCTGGAGCATATCAAATGTCTTGCGGAAAAAATAGAAACCAGAGAGGAATTCGAAGCTGCAAAAGAAATGGGATTCAAACTGTTCCAGGGCTACTTCTTCAGCAAGCCTGAAATAGTCAAGCAGAAGACTCTTTCCACCAATCAGGTTGTTGTAACCCAGCTCTTCACAGAAACAATAAAGGATGACACGGATTATGACAAGATTGAAAAAATTCTTAACCAGGATCAATCCCTGGCCTATAAACTTCTGTCCTACGTTAACAATGTCAGATACGGTACCAGCGATCCTATAACATCTTTCAAGCATGCAGTGGTCTTCCTCGGCAAGGAGAATATGCGCAGATTTATTTCTCTTGTCTATGCAACCTGCATTAATGAAAACAAACCGTCAGAACTTTCGAGGATGTCACTCGTAAGAGCAAGATTCTGTGAACTTATCTCCATGAAGCGCAAAGGCAAGGTGGACCAGCAGGACGCATTCATGTGCGGACTGTTTTCTCTTCTGGATGCCATGATGGACCGTCCGTTTAATGAAATTATCGGCGCCATGCCGATAAGAGAATCTATTAAACACGCCTTAATTGAAAAAAGAGGAGAGATGGCTTTTTACATTGGACTTGTACTTGACTACGAAACCATGAACTGGCCTCGTGTCAAAATCAGAGTCCAGAAACTAGGTATCGATGAGCAGGAAGCAATTGATATATATCTTGAAGCAAATAAATGGGCTAATACAATATTAAGTGAGTAAAAAAAATGGCAAATTTATCTTTAATCAAAACTCTTTCCGACATTGAAAAGCTTAAAGAGATATGCAGCGAGCATAATCTTTCCCAGCTTGAAATCTGTCTTGAAAATTTAAACACTGTTGTATCTGAAAAGAGAAAAGCAAGCGACACAAGAAACAAAAAAATCAAATCATTTCTTGAACAGCTCAGCCGTGAAGGTATGACAGTAAAGGATCTGTATTTATCAGATGATGAACTCCGGACCTCTTCAAGAAGAGCAAAACGCCCTGCAAAATATCACTACACGACGCCTGATGGAATCGAAAAATTCTGGTCCGGCCAGGGCAGAACCCCTATCACCATAAGAAAAGCAATAGAAGAAGAAGGTAAATCACTGGAAGATTTTCTGATTCGGTAAAAATTTCCTTATGACTCTGATTCTTATATCGCTTGCAGTGATCCTGACGACACACTTTGTCGGTATATTTTCTCCTTATCCGATAACTCTTACTCACGGTCACTGCACTAATTACTGGTCTACATATATTTACGGTGATTTTGTTCATCTGAATACATATCACCTGATTACAGATGCTGTTGCATTTCTTGTAATCTACTGTCTCTCGCCGTTAGACAATATTTACAGGACCGGAAAGTATGCTGTCGGCTATGTACTAATCTTCCTCGTGATGAATACGTTAATCAATATTTTCGTCATGAGCAGGTTTTATCCTGACGCCCCTGTACATATCTACTATGGAATATCTGCCGCCGAATTCACACTGTTTTTCATGACGGGAATTCTGTGGCTGAAGAAAAAAACAGTATACGGAGTCTGTATTCTTATACTCGGCTCCCTGCTTGTAAGTCTGCCCTTCATAACCAACGGTTTGTCCACGACTGGAGTTCTGGGAGAAATTCTGAATGCTGTCAGCTTGGATCACAACATCGGTCATGTAGCGGTATGGGCTCATCTGACCGGTGCCGTTCTGGGGATCCCTGCGGCATTTATGATGAAAGTATTCCGCGCTCTGTAGGTACAGAGTCAGATCCCTTGCAGCACTGACTGACACAAGGGATCTTTTCTTTTCTTTTCTTTTCTTTTCTTTTCTCCGCTCCGACCTGCCTGGCTGTTGTCAGGTGCTACGCCAGCTAAACTGATCACGTCCAGACGGTTTTTACGTGAGGTCTGAAAGGTGATTTAACGCAGCCGGCACTCGTTTAATAAGTCAAAATCATCTATAATTTACGGCACTCATAAATCAATCAGGACGGATAAAAATGCTGGAAGGAATTTTCTGTTACCGCGACGCCATCGCAATGCTCCTATGCAATATTAAAGGTTATTTCAGCCTGGCAATGATGAACCTTGTTTTTTTCTCCTTTATGCTCCTGTGCCCGGCCGGAATTCTGATATCAACAGGAGAAACCGGAGGAATTGAACCTCTCGTGGTGTCAGGGATGTTTATGATGGTTTTCTTCGTAATTATAAACTTCCCTATGCTAGTGGTTGCATCAAACGCAGTAAGCATAGACGAGGAAAACAGATCCTTTGCCTTCAGAGAGCTCCTGCGCACAGGCATTGCGAAGATGCAGATGTGCTCACTTGGAATTGCGATTAATTTCGTCCTTTTCAGCTTCTACACCTTTGTTCTCTCAATGACCAAGGTTTTCGGTGATAACATGGCCGTGGCTGCATTCAGTGCACTCCTTCTTATCATCGAAATCGTAATAAGCGATTTTTTATTTATCTATGTTCATGAAACCATAAGACTGAAGGATTTTAAAAATTCCTATTATTCAGCCAAAAAAGCATTCCACCGCGATCTGAAAATGACGTACAGCTTTATTACAATTACAATCATCACCGGTCTTACCATGGCATACCTGGCGTATGTTTTTATCGACGGTTTCTTTGATATTGCAACTGTACTGAACAAACCTAACGTTCCTGTGGACATGCAGCTTGCCACTCTTCACTGCATGCTGTCATTCATAATCCTTATTCTTCTTAATACAGTTAATCTGACAGCAAAAGGCATACTGATCCGCAGGATCAGAGAAAAGGAAAAAGAAGATCTGAAGTACATTGCCTAAAACTGCGCTGCATAGAAAAAATATCTGAAGAGAGAATTTCTGAATGAAAAAACTGTTAATAAGCATATTCGGCCGCAACATGGCTGTTCTTGCTCTTCTGACCTCTATTTTTGCATTTTTCGTTCACGGAAGCTTTGTAACCTGGGTAAACAATCCGGAATTTCTAAGCGGCAGCCTTTCTGTTCAGAATCTGCTTATGGTTATCATGTTCGGAATGGGTCTGACCTTGTCATTTAAGGATTTTATCTTTGTATTCAAACATCCTGCGAGCATAATTGCCGGCGAACTTGCCCAGTTTATAATCATGCCGCTGGCAGGATTTGTTCTCTGCTGCATTTTCAGACTTCCTGCTGAACTGGCTGCAGGTGTGATCCTGGTCGGATGCTGTCCCGGAGGAACCGCATCAAATGTCATAACCTACATGGCAAAGGGGGATGTTGCTCTGTCCATCGGCATGACAGCTGTATCAACTCTTCTTGCTCCGATCATAACGCCGCTTGCCACATGGTTTTATATGAGTCTTTATCAGGATGTTCAAACCGGAGAGATATCAATTGATGCATTCGCCATGTTTCTGAGTATCATCAAAATCATTGTTGTACCTGTATTTCTGGGATTGATCATCAATGCTTTTTTTGAAAAAATCACGAAACATGTTTCCTCATTTCTGCCTGTGATATCCAGCATTGCAATCTGCATGATAATAGGATTCGTCATAGACGCAAATCACGAAAAACTTTTCAAATACGGATTTGTAATTATTACTGTTGTTATACTGCACAATCTCACAGGATACCTGTTCGGATATCTGGCAGGAAAACTGCTGAAACTCGAAGCCAGACAGAGCAGTGCAATCACAATCGAGGTTGGAATGCAAAATTCCGGACTTGCGGCATCCCTGGCAAACACCTGTTTTCCGTCACTTGCTCTTGCTACTGTTCCCGGAGCTCTGTTCAGTGCATGGCACAACATTTCCGGTGCAATTGTGGCGGGAATACTGCGGAGAACCGCAAAAAAGACTGCCGGAGACAAACAGTAGCATTCAGTTTTAATACATCAGGTTCTCCGGCATTTTATTCGTTCCATCTGTTCCGGAAGAACAGATGAAGTTGGAAGACGCCCGCGGGAGAGTCAGCAGCATTTTGTGTAAACTCCTTTAATTTATTTAAAATACCTTGGCATCCACTTCTTTTTGCAAGTGGATGCATGATCATTTGGTTTCTGACCAGTGACCTGTTTCTTACTGGAAACTTATTCCACTTTTCTTTAAGCCTGCGTACCCTCAGATATAGGGTTTAAACACGGTATCCGGCTTTCAAAAGAGCCTTTCCTAGTCATTTTTCTCAAGCTTGAATAGAACTTTCCCAATTAGTAATACTATATAAGATGTGCAAATATTGAGCACATCTCGTCTCAATATCTCATTATTTACTCCCTTGACCAATCAACAACATAACTTCCTCAGTTTTCAGGTAGAC
>JAEEOK010000019.1 GCA_016284235.1 Succinivibrionaceae bacterium | reverse complement strand
AAGCAGGGTGCAAAATTGGACCACAATTAAAAACGAACTGCTTCAATTACCTCTAACAAAGGAGCGAATGGAAAAGCAGGTTTTTAAGAGTTAAATCACAGTTTACACAAAATGGTGTTTACTCTCAAAAACTGTATAAATAATTCCTGTTCTTTACTATTTCCTGTCGGACTACTGACTAGACAACTGAACTTTGGTTCGAAGCGTTCCCGCCATTAAAAATATCATTTCAGAGGCAACACAGGCAGCTGTACAAACACAAATCACTGAGTATCAATAGGTATGAGAATGACACGACAGCAGCGGGGCTGATTCTGATCCCCTGCAAATTTATTCCAAATCGGTGAATTCTGAATATTTGGAATATATCATCCTAAATATTTCCAGCTTGATTTTGTAAAGAGCCTTTTTTTGATAGATTCTAACATCCTCTCAAATCTTGAAACATGACAAATTCATAAGATTCACAAAATTTGAGAGGTCTTTTTATGTCATAGAATCCCAGATCACTTTCCGGGATCAGCACTTTTCCTGAACTTTGCCATTTATCGAGGTAATTTACACCTCAAAAGCCCAAAGTGTACAAGTAAGCCCGGTGAGCCGGTATAAGCTGCAAAGTCTTGTGGCATAAGGCTTTGTATCAATCTCCTCGTTGCAATTTCGCTAACTCCCGCCGCCAGATGATGAGTTCGGGAGTTTCACCCTATAGAAAATGTGCATGCCGAGCACACAAAGGATACATCTCCTGAACAGCAGAAGATGTCTGTCCTCATCTCCCGCCGGCATAGTTTTCAAGTTCCTCCGGAGTGTTGATGTTAATATAGTTTCCGGCACGCCCCTCATCAATTTCAAGAATGCGGTAATCCGAACCTGCTACGGCATCTCTCATCCGGTAATTTCCCATGGCCAGTGCTTCTGCAAACCTTGGCGCCATATTCACAGAATAAACAGCAGAAAGAGGCTGCCATCTGCCCATGACTGATGGAATGAGAGCATCCTCCCCGTGATACAGACCAAGAAGACGTTCAGCCTCATCTTTTGAAAAATCAGGCATATCACAGGCAAGAACCAGGAGATGGGTTCCCCCGAAACATTCCATCACTGAAAGAACTGCCCCCATGGGACCTGTACCGGGGTACCTGTCCGTAACAACCTTAAAACCGGGGTATTCGGATCTGGAATAACTGCTCACAGAAAGAAATTTCTCCGAAACATCCGGTACTCTCGAGCAGATAATCTGACTGAAGGTCAGTCCCGCGGAAAGGTTCAGTGACGCCTTGTCCCTGCCCATGCGGGAGGATTTTCCTCCTGTAAGTACAACAACTCCCGCCCTATTCATCACAGCTGTACACTCCGTGAACACCTCCGGATTTATGAAGCAGACGGATCCCGCCGATAACCATATTTTTCTGGACGGCCTTGCACATATCATATACTGTAAGAGCCGCCACCGAAACTGCCGTAAGAGCCTCCATTTCAACACCGGTGCGTCCGTTGCATTTTACAGCGGCTTCAATACGAACTGCAGATTTATCCTCATCAAGTGCAAGTTCAAGATCAACTCCAGACAGCGCAAGAGTATGACACATCGGGATCAGATCGGGAGTACGCTTGGCACCCATGATTCCTGCAATCTGGGCCACCGTAAGAACATCCCCCTTTTTCATGCCGCCGGTTCTGATAAGATTCATTGTTTGAGAATTAACGTACACATATCCTTCTGCCACTGCAAGACGATCTGTACTGTCCTTGAATGAAACATCGACCATGCGGGCACAGCCTTTTTCATCAAAATGAGTAAAATCCTTCATACTATCCTCCTATGCGCTGCATCTCGAGTCCGCATGCGTCTGCTGTTTCATGATCTGAAGCATTCCGCAAACAGACTGTTCCCGGTGATAAATCATGACCTGACGGTTTTTTAAAGACAGCACGTCTGATCTCATCTGCAACCGCACCGGCATTAAGACCGCGGATACTGAATTCCTCATTCCTCAGCAGACACGGACGAAGTTTTCCGTCAGAAGTAACCCGCATCCTGCAGCAACTGCGGCAGAAGCATGCGGTTACCGGAGAAATAATGCCTATGCGCCCGCAGGCTCCGGGCAGTCTGTACATGTCGGCAACCCCTTCATTAAAACCCTGGGGTGAAATCATCTCCAAATCAGGAAGAGCTCTTAAAACAGCATCAGATCCGGAAAAATAACTGCTGAAGGAAAAGCCTTTCTTCTTTACCGGCATGAGTTCAATAAATCTCAAATCCACAGGATACTTCTGAACAAATCCGGCCAGCTGACGGATGGACTGCACATCATCATTCACACCCTTAAGCAGAACTGCATTAAGCTTTACAGATTCAAAACCTGCCGAAACAGCAGCCTCAATTCCGGCAACCACATCATTAAGACAGGATCTGCCTGTTATTCTCCTCAAAACCGCAGGATCGGCGGAATCAATGCTTATATTAACTCTTGAGACTCCCGAGTCCCTCAGATCATGCGCCGCCGGTGCCAGTCCGATACCGTTCGTGGTCAGGCATAGTTCCTTTATCTGACTGATTTTATGAATTTCTCTGCAGATTTTTGTTATATCTCCTCTAATCAGAGGTTCACCGCCGGTAAGCCTTATTTTGGTAAATCCCGCCAGAGCTGCGCCTCTTGCAATTTCAAGAATTTCATCGGCGGACAGCTCATCCGGACAGCGGCAGCAGTCTGATGCACCTGCAGTACAGTATATACAGTTCAGACTGCATCTTGATGTAACAGAAAGTCTCAGATAACTGATATTTCTTTCAAAAGAATCCTTCACGGCTAATACCTTCCGAAAGTGCAGCAGGGATAATGACAGGTCCGGCACTGCATGCAAAGTCCGCCTTCCGCAATATTTTTCAGATCCTCAGATGTGAACCTCACTCCGGTAAAAATCTGCGGCAGCATGACATCAAGGACCGTCACCGGAAGAGACACCGCCGCACCCGGCACTCCAAGAACTGTCACATCTCCTAGATATGCAAGCATAGTCATATTGCCAGGCTGGGCCGGAACCCCGTGACTTAATATATCCGCCCCGAGCTGCCTGACCGCAGAAGGTGTCACATCATCCGGATCTACGGACATGCCTCCGGTGAAAATCAGAAAATCAGCACCCGCCCCTATGTATTTCTCGGCTGCGGATACAATCATATCAGTACTGTCATCACAGACGGTCGCACCGAGAACCTCCCCCGGATAATTTTTCAGTTTGGCTCTCAGAACATTCTCAAATCTGTCCTTTCTCCTGCCGTGATAAATTTCGGAGCCGGTAATGACAATACCGGTTTTAAGATGCCTGTAGGAAAAAATTTCAAAGAGTTTTCTGTCCTGACACAGCTTTTCAAATGCAAGAATATTTTTTTCAGACGTTGCAAGCGGAACAATTCTCATGGATGCAATTCTGTCG
The DNA here is from genome assembly GCA_016284235.1 of Succinivibrionaceae bacterium. GTDB lineage: Bacteria > Pseudomonadota > Gammaproteobacteria > Enterobacterales > Succinivibrionaceae > UBA2804. Next base: position 13,868 of record JAEEOK010000019.1, on the reverse strand, counting down.
CCGGGCTTTACAGGATAGTGAGACGGTATGGAGGTGACTGTGATATCGGTGATGCCATTGACAGACGAAAGAAGCTCTCTGTCAAGAACAAAAAGTCCGGACGAATCAGAAACAAGAACCATTTTACCTTCAGATGGACCCTCGTAGTGCCATCCCGGTACGCGAAGCGCAGCCGCCATGCGCCCGGCGCATTCGTCCTCATGGATTTCCTCTGCCGAATCATCCCAAACAAAAACATACCTCTTGCCGATATCAAGCAAATGCTCTATGTCATCAGCGGAAATAACATGGTTTCTTCTGAAGGCGGGACCTTTAAAACCAGGACGGATCTCCGTGATATCATGGCACAGTCTCATTCCCACCGCACTGCGAACATCTATTTTTTTCATGGCGAACCTCTACCGGATCATAAAACCGTCAAGAACATCCCCCGCAGCGACAGGACCGTGCTCCATAGGAACTACGGCCAGAAGATCAGCCGCCCGCATACTGCTTATTATCACATTACCCTGTTCAGGAGAGGGATCCATGCATATCATCCCCTTTTCCACCTTCATTGTGCCCCTTAGAATGCGATCCCCCCTGCTCTTTTTCGAAAAATCACGAAGCATTCTGATCTGCACGGTTTCCGGAACATAATCGCAGGCGCCGGAATATTTTCTTAGAATACTCCTGCCGATACAGTAGAAATTTGTAAGAGCCGATGCCGGATTGCCGGACAGGGCAATAACAGGCTTTGACCGGTACATGCCGTAAACGCAGGCCATACCCGGTTTCATTTTAACTCCATGAACCAGAATATCGACTCCGGCTCTTTCAAGAGCATCAGGCACCAGATCATAGTCTCCGGCGGAAACTCCGCCCGTAATAACAACTGCATCATACGATGAAAGAACCCGGGAAAGCAATCCGGCAATGCTGCTCATATCATCCCCCGCACAGCCCTCGTATACGGCGCAGCAGCCGCATCTTTCCATCTCCGCCGCCAGCATATAGCGGTTGGAATTATATATTCTGCTGCCGGTAAGCGCCGTGCCGACCTCGACTATTTCATTGCCGGTGCTTATAAGAGCAACATTCGGTTTTCTGTACACTTCTGCCCCTGCGATACCCTGTGATGCAAGAAGTCCGAGAACGGCTGTATCCGCCGCAGTTCCCCTGCCTACAAGCACATCGCCTGTTTTTACATCCTCACCGGCTCTTATAATGTTCTCTCCTGCTAAAAGAGGCTGAGAAACCGTTACAGAATCAGCCGTATACAGCGTATCCTCATATTTTACAACAGCGTCGGCACCATCCGGGATCGGAGCACCGGTGAGGATCTTTACGGCCTCTCCCGACTTGAGAATGTGATCCGCCGTATCCCCCGCCTTTATTTCACACACAATCCTCAGTGTAACAGGCGAACCTTCAGATGCTGACGCCGTGTCAGAACTTTTTACGGCATAACCGTCAAGGGGGGAGCGATCATAATGCGGGACGTTCATACGAGCTGCAACATCTTCGGCAATTACTCTGCCGCAGAGTTCTTCAAGGGAAACCGTTTCAGTATCCACGGGATTAATATACTCAAGAAGCATATCTCTGGTTTCAGAAAAACGCATTTTCTTCAGCTGTCTTCTGATACCCGTCCTACATTCCTGCATACCGTCCCTCCTGTATTCCAAAATTTGCATTTTCGTTTTTAAATATTTCAATTCCTCAGAAGCTTTACAGCCGCATCGGGAATAAACAGTTCAATAATCATACCTTCGCCTTCGGCACATTCCCTTTCCGTCTCCCAGACATCGCGGGGAACCTGCCAGAAAAGCGGCTGATATTCAGCCGCACAGGCATTATGAAGCTCAAGCGTATAGCTGGAAAGATTCTCGGTGATCCGGTCTATGACAAAGGTATATGACTTGCCCGGCTCATTATTCCGGTGCTTTAATCTGATGTCATTCATTCTGATCCCCGCAGCCTTAAGCGCATCTTTATCGAAAGGGCTTTTTTCATCAGAACACGGTACTGTAACTCCCCATCCGGCAACCCTGACAAATCCACCGGCATCATAAACGGCAGGAGCTATATTCTTGACGCCTGTAAGACGTGCGGCACTTACGGTAACCGGATTGTCAAAAACATTCTTCATCGGACCGCATGTCTCAATTCCGCCACCGCTTACCACCGCTACATAATCGGCAAACCTGAAAACCTCGTCCCTGCTGTGGGAAACCAGAACAACAGGACCGTCAAAATTCCTTATATCCTTTGCAAGTTCATTCTCCAGAGCAAAGCGAAGATGTTCATCCAGAGCCGAGAACGGTTCATCCAGCATCAGAATCTGAGGTTCATTAATAAGGACCCTTGCCAGCGCCGTCCGCTGCATCTGACCTCCGGAGAGCTCCGTTGCTCTGCGGCTGATTACATCGGTCAGTCTCATACGATCAGCCATTTCAAGAGCAAGTCTTCTTCTTTCAAATCGTGTCGCCGCCCTGCTCTTTCTTATCCCGCACTCTATATTTTCAAGAACCGTCATATTCGGAAAAAGAGCATAGTTCTGAAAAAGATACCCCGTTCTTCTTTCCTGCGGAGAAAGATCCACATGTCCCGCCGAATCAAAAAGCACTCTGCCGTTAAGAACAATGCGGCCTCTGTCAGGATGTTCAATACCTGATATGCACCGCAGGATCATACTTTTTCCGGCACCTGATGCCCCAAGCAGCGCAAGCACTCCGTTTTCAGTGTTAAAACTGACATTCAGAGTAAAATTTTCAAGTTTCTTTTCTATATCCACCAGCAAAGACACGGACTTTCAGCTTCCCTTTTCGAATCAAGTTTCATTTTCGCCGACGCACTGCCTGCGACGCCTTTATATTAAGCGGCAGTCTCCTCACGATTCTTAACGACTCCGCGATCTGATTTTTCATCAGCCTTCTACCTGCGCCTTTTTCTTTCCATAAGATTTATTACCAGAAGCACGGCAAAAGAAATCAGAAGATTGATAAATACCCACTTTACAGCCAGATCATCATTCTCCGTGCGCCACAGCTGATAAACAGTAGTTGAAATAGTAGCAGTGTCACCGGGAATGTAGCCTGAAATCATGCTTGTTGCCCCGTATTCCCCGAGAGCCCTTGCAAATGAAAGAACAAGACCGGCGGTTATACCGGCGCGGCACACCGGAATTCTCAGACGCCAGAATATATATGTACTGCTCAAACCCAATGTTTTCGCCGCATCACTGATATTCTCATCGAATGATTCAAAGGCGCCCCGGCAGGTACGGTACATAAGAGGAAAGCAGACAACAGAGGTTGCAAAAACAGTCGACCACCAGGTCATTGTAAGTCTGAGATCGAAATACTCAAGAAAAAAACTTCCTACAGGTCTTTGGGGACCGAGCGTTCTGAGAAGCAGATAGCCGATTACAGTAGGAGGAAGAACCAGCGGTATTGTCAGAACAACATCCAGAATTCCCTTGATAATCCGGGGAAAGCGGGACACATAATACGCGGCGGCAGTACCTGTAAAAAAGATTATCACCGTGGATATCAGTGCAATGCGGACCGAATTGAATAACGGATAGAGATCCAGAGTCTGCTGCATATGTTTTCAGCCGTTTACTTTTTTATCTTTCTTTTCTTTAACAAATTACTGCAGAAAAGGACTGAGCTATCTGCCGACAACAGTAAAGCCGACCGATTCAAAAATCCTCTTTGACTCATCATTCTTCAGATAGCCGAGAAACTCCTCCGCATGCCTTCGGTGCTTCGAATTTTTCAGAACCGCCGCCGGATAGATAACCTGTCCTGCCATTTCTACGGATGCCGCATCGATAATTCTCAGATCCGCCGAATATGCATCCGTGGCATATACAATACCCGCATCAGCAACCCCCTCCCTTATCTGCGCGGTTACCTCCTTGACGCTGCTGCCAAGAGTAAGCGATTTATGAGCAAAAAGTTCATCAGTATCAATTCCGTAGTAATCAAATATCCTCAGCGTGTACTGTCCGACAGGAACATCGGAATTCCCTACGGCAAGAAACACCCTGTGCTCCTTCAGAGCTGCCGCCAGTTCGTCAAAACTTTTAAGGTCTGTGCCGCTGCTCTTGGATACTGCAAGAACCACCCTGTTTTCAAGAAGGTTGATGCGGGATTCACTCAGCACATAGTCAAGCTTTTTCGGATTCTTCGCCTCACCGGCACTGATATCAAGCTGATCCATCTGTCTGGAAGCGGCAGAAATAAAAATATCACTGACGGCACCCTCTGCTATCTGTGTTTTCAGAGTTCCGGATGAATCAAAATTAAAGACCACCTTTACTCCCGGATGTGTTTTCTCATATGATTTTCCGATTTCTGACAGCGTTTCTGTAAGAGAAGCGGCTGCAAAAACCACGAGTCTCTCGTTCTCCTGCTCTGCGGTCCGTACTCCCGCACCGGTATTTGCTTCATCGCATCCTGACAGTACAGCCAAAGAAAAAGCAAGGCTAAGATAAAATACAAATTCTTCCGTGAATCTTCTGAACAGATTCGTTTTTCCTATTCTGAAGACTGAATTTATTATTCTGTTTCCGTTAATTTTTCTTATGTTCACTTTTTTTATGTTCCTGTTTTACCTGTTTCAAAACAGCAGTCACCGCCTGTCTTGATGTCCTCCCGGCAGTAAAACCGTTCATGAGCAGGTTCATATGCGAGGCTAACCCCGGCCGCACTCGCCGTCCCTCTGAAGAAGGATGTTCAATCCGTGGTACAGTTCATCAAGTATAATATCAAGGCACTCATCCACCGCCCTTGCACTTCCGGGAAGGTTGATAATAAGTGTTCTGTTTCTAATCACGGATACCGCCCTTGACAGCATGGCCCTGCGGGTAATTTTAAATGATTCCGCGCGTATTACTTCGGCAATGCCGGGAACGTTTCGCGTGGCAACTTCAAGTGTTGCCTCAGGGGTTACGTCTCTTGGAGAAAAACCAGTGCCTCCGGTTGTGATTATCAGATCGGCTCCGGCCTCATCAGCGAGTCTTATCAGTTCGGCGCTGATCCGCTTCTGATCATCCGGAACAATAATCCTTTCGCAAATTCTGTATCCTTCATTTTCAAGTCTGCGGACAATACATGCACCGCTTTCATCATCTCTCTGACCTGAAAATCCCCTGTCGCTTACAGTAACGACAGCGCAGCTGAAGGGAACGGTCTTTTCCTCAGCAGAAACTGAAAATTTCTCCCTGTGCTCCGAAACATCAGTCCTTCCGCCATTTTTTCTCTGCTCTGAATCACAGCCGTCTGAAACTTCTGTTTCATCAGACACCATACGCACTTCATCTCCCGATCTTATAACGCCACCCTTCCTGACTTTTGCAAACACACCATCCCTCGGCATAATGCATTCACCCATTTTTTTATAGATGGCACAGTGGTGATGGCACTGCTTGCCTATCTGCGTAATTTCAAGAATGCTTTCTCCGACGGCAAAACATGTCCCAATCTGAAACAGTTGCGGATCAATTCCCTCCACAATAAGATTTTCACCGAAGGATCCGAATGATACGCCCGCGCCGCGTCTGTTGAATTCGTTTATCTTCTCCACTGGCAGAATGCTGATCTGCCTGTGCCAGTCGCCTGCATGGGCATCACCTCTTATGCCCCAGTTCTCAACAAGCTCCGCCTGTTCAACCTGAATCTTTGCAGTTCCGCGCTTCAGACTTGTACAGATACCGCAAAGACTGCCTTTTCCTGTATTCATGCTTTATTCACAGCTCCAAATTCTTTGCTCTGCCTGATAAGTTTCCGTGTCCGGTGCATTCCCCGCAGAATTTTCTGCAGGATTCAGGGCGTGGTATTTTTTTAACCGGCAGAGACAACGGATTTACCGAGGCTTCAACCAGATCCGTCAGAGCAACAGGATCTGTCAGAGCACTGATCACCGGATAAGGATATCTGCCAGCCGCACTGCATTCTCCCGCACCGGCACCGGAGAATGCAAACGTATGTTCTGTTATACGCTCATCAACCTCAGACATATTACGGAAACATACAATTCTTGGCAAATCATATCCGTACCCACCTTCTATAATGCAGTAATCCAGACATTCAGAAGAAAGAATACCGAGGGTTCTATCCATATCAGACATCCCCGGATACATGAAATCCACCTCCTTACTGCCAAAGGCAACCACAACATCGGCTCCGTAATTTCTAAGGCGCGACGTTCCGGAGTTCGGATCGCTGTCCAGAGAGAAAAGAGGGCAGCCTATGCATTTTACTGCACCCACCCTGTATCCGCGATCCTTAAGATTTCTGATCAGTATTCCGGCTGTTGTGGTCTTTCCGGATCTGCGAACCCCGACTATTTGAAAAACCCTCATTACAGATCTGCCTCCTGCATCCACAGGCAAATTGTATCAGCCATGAGACGATCCTGCGGAATCAGATCTAAAAATAACGGCAGATATCACAAACTCGGCAGTGAATTCATTAAAAATACCGACTCATCTGCAGCCGGTCGGAAGTACTTAACGGGATTAAACAGCGGCTCTGAACATCAAACAACAAAGTTTCTTTGACATAAAACTCTGATCAGATATCATGATAGACTCGCAGACATTTATAAAAATCGGAGATCACACTGTCATGACAAAAGAAACAACGGCCGGCTCCTATGAAAAGGAATTCGCCCCTGAACTCACCAAAAGACTCTGCAATGAAAATTTTAAAGAACTTAAAGACGCCTTGACAAAACTTACCGTCGGTCTTGCAGTTCTCACAAAGGAGCCGGAAAAGGGAGATTTTAATGAATGTTCAGATCTGCTCAAGGAGGCCGCTCTCAATCTTGTTTCTGAAAGAATCAACTCATATTTAGATGATCTCACGGCGGACAGCCGTCTCTCCACCATGGAGGAAGGAAGGCTTCATGCCAACATAACCATGATCAAAGAAAGCGTCACCAAAGAGATTATATCCATTGCGGATGAATGCACCAAAAGCGGAAATCTCAACAGTGAGCAAAGTGATGAATTCAGTCTGAAATTCAGAATATTTCTTACAGAATATATGTTTCTGGCACAGCTCAAACTTGACTGGATTCTAATGAAAAACTGTGAAGCGGCAGGTGCCTTCTGTGCAACCGTAACCGGAGGATACAGACTTCCAAAAGATATTGCCGCAGCTCTTGAAAAAGCTGCAGGAGCTACCCTCGAAAATACCCGGGGACAGGAGGATCTTGCTGACACTATTCCTCCGCTCATGTTTAAGGAAATATCCTCAATTCTTAACGGAAATGATGATATAGGTTCCCTGTTCGGCACCCGTTTCTATGCGATTCTCAGTTCAGTGAAAAACGTATTCTACAGCGGCATGTTCGCAATTATTGAAAACCGGAACAGGATCCTTAAGAACATCAGCGCCGAAGAGAAGGAAAAGACCGAGAAGGATTTTGAGAAATTCAGCAACGAGTACGCTCATCTTGCCGACATTATGTTCTCAAACATTCTGGACTATCTGGTAAAAGCTGCAATTGACAACATGTGCGAAGACTCAGATGAGTAGAGTCTTCATGATGTGACTTTTACCGTCTTTGGAAAGCAGGACAGTTTATCCGGGACAGTTTTCCGCATGCATATCAGGTAGGCTACGTCCAGTCCCGGAGTTTTGTCCTCAGCCTCATAATAGCCTGGTTAAGGATCTGACAGACCCTGGACTCGCTGACATCAATAACCAGACCTATTTCCTTAAGGTTGAGCTCATCATTATAGTAGAGAGAAAAAACAAGAGCCTCTCTCTGGGGAAGTGATTCTATCGCACCGGCAAGAGCATGGCGGTACTTCTCGTGCATAACCGAGCTAAGAGGTCCGTCCTCGTTGACATTCTGATTTTCAAACACAATCGCATCCGAAGGAACACCCATATCCTCAATCGCAGATATTTTCGAAGTAGACGATTCATACAGCATGGTGTGATATTCATTAATGGAAACATCAAGATAATTCGCCACTTCCTCGTCGGTAGGATCACGCCCCTTAACCTTTGACAGTTCAACCATCGCCTCGCTGATTCGTCTGGTATTCTGATGAACCGAACGCGGAGCCCAGTCACCCTTGCGAATATCGTCAATCATGGCGCCGCGTATGCGGATGCTGGCGAAAGTCTCGAAAGACGCACCCTTGGAGGCATCAAAATTCTGAGCTGCATCCAGGAGTCCGAGCATGCCTGACTGAATCAGATCATCAAGAAGCACCGAGGACGGCAGACGACCTTTCAGATGAAGAGCTATTTTTTTTACAAGCGGAGCATACTCGGAAACAAGTCTGTCAGCCTTGTTCCTTTTTTCTTCCGCATAATAAGCTCTAGTCGCCATTGTTCAAAAATCCATCCACCAGAATAATTATAATTACAGCAATCCCTCACAGCCCGGCAATGATCCAATTACAGTTCCTTGACGGAAAGCATGTTCTCAATGAAAAACTGCAGATGCCCCTCTGCCTGGTAAGGCACAGGCCATGTCAGAGCCCGGTTGGCAAGCGCTCTGAAAGAAATGGCTGCAGGAGACTTAGGAAACGCATCAACGATAACCTGCTGCTTCTTGATGGCGAGTTTTACATTCGGATCATACGGAATGCATCCTACAAACTCCAGCGATGCATCAAGAAATCTCTCGGTCACCTTGGTAAGCTTAAGAAAAAGATCCTGCCCCTCCTTCATGGTCCTGACCATATTGGCCACAATTTTAAAACGGAATACACCGTACTCCTTGCTCAAAATTTTCATAAGGGCGTAGGCATCCGTCACGGATGTCGGTTCGTCACACACAACGACCAGAATATCCTGCGCGGCTCTGGCAAAATTAAGAACCATATTGGAAATACCGGCTGCTGTATCCACAATGAGAACGTCAATCTCGGTTTTTAGATCACCGAATGCTCTTATCAGCGATGCATGCTGCGCGGCTGACAGTTCAACCATGGACTGTGTGCCCGAGGTTGCAGGAAGGATCATAAGACCGTAGGGACCGGTAATTATAATATCATCCAGAGTGCATTCTCCGTTGATAACATTAAAAAGGTTGTTTTTAACATTCAGACCCAGCATCACATCAATATTGGCAAGACCTAGATCCGCATCAAGAAGCATAACCTTCTTTCCAAGCGACGCCATGGTAACGGCAAGGTTAAGGGATACATTCGACTTTCCCACGCCACCCTTTCCGCCGGTAACCGTAATCACCTTGACGCGATGATTCGGCGTAGCAAGAGACGGCTGTTTTTTCATTGAACTTCTAAGTCCCTGAGCCTGATCCATATTTGCAGATGTCATAATACTCCCCGCGCTCTAAAAATTACGTTCATCTTCCATGTATGCCATGGCAAGCTGTACCAGTTTTGCACCGTTTGCCACTTCAAGATCCTCCGGCACTCTCTGCCCGTTGGTTGTGTAGCATACCGGTATCTGATTACTCATGCAAACTCCCAGAACATCACCAAGACCTATGCTTTCATCAAGTTTGGTCAGGATTGCCCCGGACAGTTCAATTCTGCTGAACTGATCAAACGCCTCCTGCAGGACCCTGCGTTGCCCTGTAGCCGGAAGCACCAGATAATTATGAATATGTATGTTGGAGCTGTTGACCAGTTGATCAAGCTGAGCAGTTAGACGATCATCCCTCTGTCCCATACCGGCAGTGTCTATTAATACTAATCGACGATTGCGCAGTTGGTATAAAACATTCTGCATTTCTGACATGTCAGTCAAACTTTTGACCGTACATCCCATTATTCTGCCATATGTCTGCAACTGTTCGTATGCTCCGATACGATAGTTGTCTGTTGTAATCAAAGCAACCTGATCAGCACCGAAACGCATGGCAAAATGTGCCGCTAGCTTTGCAATAGTCGTAGTTTTACCCACGCCGGTCGGTCCTACAAGAGTCACCGCACCTCCGCGCTGCAGGATCTCATCATTTCCCACAAGCAGATTTCTGCCAATTATCATGGAAAGGCTCCGCCAGCTCTGGCGAAGATTATCAGACTGAGGCAGCTGCTCGGTAAGATATCTGGCATAGTCCTCTGTAAAGCCACCTCTGGTCAGAAGTTTGAGAATCATTGCTCTTACAGGCTCCTTGCGCTCCATGTCCTCCGTCATGAGACCTGCTAGCTGCGACTGGAGAAGTTTTCTGATATTCACAACCTCCTCCTGCAGAGCTGTTATTGCAGGATCCTGGGCAGAAACAGGACTGCTGCGTCGCGGATTATCAGATAATGAGCTCTGCATACCTGCTGCGGACTGCTGTTCAGCAATCGTCTTCGGATAATCTCCGCCGGGGCCTGCCGTCCCGGCTGCATTCCTGTGACTTTTCTGTCTTGAGAGAAGTTCGTTCAGAGTATTTGCCATCTGCTCATTGTTTCTGGCAGCTCTTGAACGGGACGCCGGTGAACGCTCATATCCTCCAAAGGACGGCTCGGTTGTAGCTACCTTTGCTGCAGCCAGAGCCTTTGAAGATATAGTTACATTTTCGTCGTCATAATTTCCTGAACCTCTTCCCTGTGAGGAGGACGCGGCAGATCTGACAGATGCCGATGAAGAAATACTGTCCTCTTCATATGCCGCAACTATCTCAACACCTTCGGCAACTTTTTTGTTAGACATAATAACAGCATCTGATCCAAGTTCCTCCTTGACCTTGGCAAGAGCGGATCTCATGTCCTTGGCTAAAAAGCGCTTAATTTTCACGATTAAACTCCATCAACTCCTCCGGTCTAATGCTGACCTATAGAGCTTACAATTCTTATCTGTTTTTCATCCGGAATCTCCTGATATGAAAGAACCCGAAGTCCCGGAATTGACGTCTTAACAAATTTGGCGAGAGTACCTCTGAGGACTCCTGAGGTCAGCAGTATGGCAGGCTGACCCTCCAGTTCCTGATTCTGAGTTGCCTCGGCCAGTGACTGCTGCATTCTTTCCGCAAGTCCCGGCTCTATACCCATACCTTCACCGCCTGAACTCTGCAGCGACTTATGCAGCAGTTTTTCCAGATCCGGCGCCAGTGTAATTACAGGGATAACCGGATCCCCTCCTACCAGATTCTGTATTATAAGTCTTCTCAATGCCACCCTGCATGCCGCATTTAAAACCTCCGGATCCTGACTGCGGGGGGCATACTCAACTATGGTCTGAAGAATGGTTCTCATATCTCTGATGGGAACTTCCTCATATAGCAACTTCTGTAGCACCTGAACCAGAATGCCGAGACTTACCACGCCTGGAATAAGTCCCTCCACAAGTTTCGGCTGATTCTTGGACACCTGATCCAGCAGGTTCTGCACTTCCTCGTGGCCAAGGAGGGAGGATGCATTGTTTGTCAGGATCTGACTGATATGGGTGGCTATTACTGTAGGTGAATCAACCACGGTATATCCCAGACTCTGAGCCTGTTCCGACTGCTCAGGAGAAATCCACACGGCCTCCAAACCGAAAGCGGGATCCTGACCCTCTATACCCTTGATGGTACCAAAAACCTGTCCTGGATTGATAGCCATCTGCTTATCGACATAAACCTCAGATTCACCCATGGTAACACCCATTATGGTAATCCGGTAATTATTGGCAGGCAGATCAAGATTGTCTCTGATATGAACGGCCGGCACAAGAAAACCAAGCTCCTGGGACAGTTTTTTTCTTACGCCCTTCACACGATTGAGAAGTTCTCCGTTCTGATTCTTGTCCACAAGGGGTATAAGACGGTAACCGATTTCAAGACCGATTGTATCAACCTGTGCAACATCGTCCCAGCTTAAATCCTTCTGCTTCTGCTCCACAGCCTTCTTTGCCTCGGCCGCCTTTCGTTCCATCTGCTCCTTCTCCTCCTTGCTTATCTTCTTTGGAGCAAATTTCTGAAGTCCGTAGCCAAGTCCTCCCACCATGATAGCAAACAGAAGAAACGCAAAATGAGGCATCCCCGGAACTATTCCCATTACAAAAAGAATTCCGGCGGCAACATACAGCGTTCTGATATCGCCGAACATCTGTCCCAGAACCAGAGTACCAAGTTCTGACTCGTCATTCTGACGGGTGATAATGATTGCCGAAGATATGGAAAGAAGAAGCGAAGGTATCTGGGCCACCAGACCGTCACCGATGGTAAGTTTTGTATAGATTGTCACCGCATCGGCAAAAGCCAGATCATGCTGTCCGACACCGACTATCAGACCTCCGATAATATTGATGGCCATAATTATAAGACCGGCGATGGCATCGCCCTTTACGAATTTGGAGGCACCATCCATGGAACCGTAAAACTCAGCTTCTGCCGCAACCTCGCGGCGGCGCTCCTTGGCCTTTTCCTGATCAATAAGACCGGAATTAAGATCCGCATCAATCGCCATCTGTTTTCCCGGCATGGCATCGAGTGTAAATCTGGCTGTTACTTCGGAAATACGTCCCGCACCTTTGGTTATTACCACAAAATTAATAACCATCAGAATGATGAATACTATGAGACCGACAACATAGTTTCCTCCGATAACAACATCACCGAAGGACTTGATAACCTGACCGGCAGCCGCATCGCCGGCTGCTCCGTTAATAAGAATGACGCGGGTGGAGGCGACATTAAGAGCAAGACGAAGGAGCGTTGCAATCAGCAGAATTGTGGGAAAGGACGCAAAATCCAGAGGTCTTTTGGACAGAATGGAAACCATCAGCACCACAATCGCTATGGTGATATTGAAAACAAAGAAGATGTCCAGCATCCATGCGGGAATAGGAAGCACAACCATCGCCAGTCCGCCCAGGATCAGCGTCGGTGTGCCAAAGCCCTTCTTCATCAACTGCCGGAGCTTGGGTCCGGTCAGATACTGCTTTATCTCAGCAACAGTCATTCACTACAAACAACAATCCATTATTGATTACGATTATACATCGTGACGACAATGCAAATTGTGTGCTAGAACGAGATTCTGGCAGATGCTGACGATTGAATAGGCGTCCGGTGTTACTTCGGACTTCGAATCAGATATTTGAATCTCCTGTCATGCTGATCCCGGTCTCCATATAAACGAACCCTTGATCACCGGCAGTATGTCTCTCATTGATTCAACCTCCAGACTTTGCCGCCAGAAATCACGGATCCGTTCACTTCATAATTATCTGAATCTACTTTTTAAGTACCGAGGTTTTTTAAACATCTCCTCAACATTAGGCCAATTCCAACTTTCTACAGGTTGACTGAAGGATTTCGCTTTGTAGAACATACTATACTTATCTTCAACATTTGATATGTCCCAATTGTCCAATGACTGATTGAAGGACGTTGCAACTCTGAACATTCCTATCATATCGGTGACATGAGAAGTATCCCAGTTGCCTATTGGCTGGTTAAAGGATAATGCCTCCTGGAACATACGACTCATATCGGTAACACGAGAAGTATCCCAGTTGCCTATTGGTTGATCGAAGGATGCTGCACCTTCAAACATACCGCTCATATTGGTAACATTAGAAGTATCCCAGTTGCCTATTTCCTGATTGAAGGATGTTGCACCTCTGAACATACGTTCCATACCGCTCCTCATGTCCATACCTGCGACATGAGAAGTATCCCAGTTGCCTATTGCCTGATTGAAGGATGTTGCACCTTCAAACATACTGCTCATATCGGTAACCCGAGAAGTATTCCAGTTGCCTATTGCCTGATTGAAGGATGTTGCACCTTCAAACATATTGCTCATATTGGTAACATTAGAAGTATCCCAGTTGCCTATTTCCTGATTGAAGGATGTTGCACCTCTGAACATACCGCTCATACCGCTCCTCATGTCCATACCTGCGACATGAGAAGTATCCCAGTTGCCTATTGCCTGATTGAAGGATGTTGCATTACTAAACATACTG
>JAEEOK010000018.1 GCA_016284235.1 Succinivibrionaceae bacterium | reverse complement strand
GGTTTTGACAAAGGAAGAGAGCAACAACAACTGGCAAAATTAGGATCTTTTACTCAGGAAAATTTTAGAGCTGAGAATTTGACAATTTAGTGGACTGTTTTGATGACAAACTAACTTGGCTGTGACACCAGATTACATTTTAGGGTAAATGATCCCTTAATAAAAAAAATTGCGTTTTCCATCGTTATAAGTGTGAAATTTATCACGTTGAAATGACTTATGTGTTATTTTTAATGGTTCTGTTAAGGGACAGAGTTAAGCCTGAAACCTGCGTGATACGTACATAAAGTTATCTGGCTAAAAATTTTACTTTTTTAAGTTCAAAAATAAATACTTTATGAAATGTATTGGATTTCTGTGGTATCAACACTTTTGTTGAACAGAGCCTTTTTAATTTGCTGGATTTTATTTTGAGAATAAGCAGGTGTATAGATATAAAAAAAGATCCGGTATAACCGGATCTTAATCTATCAGAAATTTTCAGTAATTATTACTGAATCATACTGAAGTTTATTGTTGAAGTTTCTTCCACATTTTCATGGCGAGATCCGACTCATGCAGCTCGATCTTATAGTCACCATCAAGACTTACACCAGAAGTCCAACTATCAGGTACGATATTATCAGTGTTTTCACCTTTAGTCAGATTGAAGATGTGACAGTCAATAGCAACAGCTCCTGATAATACTGCATCAAGGCTTCCTGCATAACAGGAACTCTCAGTATCGTTGGAACTGCTGTATCCAATCTTCGTCGACCAATTGTTGGCTTCCTCTAAAAACAAAAATTCGGTTCCAGGAGAAAGACTGACAGGTTCTTTGGTCTGCCACCAAGCAAAATTTCCCTCGCAGTGTCGTTCCATTTCAATAAATGTAGTCCAGTTTGAAGCTGAGAATGATCCAACAAGATAGAGGCTGTTAAATCTCTGAGTTGCGCCACAGTAATTGGCATTCTCGGTTATCCAGATGGATACTGCACGAGGAGCAGCCTTGCTGTTCTGAGTCACATTACCGACATCCTTGCCGTCGGCAACCTTGGTCATCTCGGCAACACCTGCAACTTCAACCTCTGTGTCCTTACTGTTCATAACGACCTTGATTGTGCCCCATTCATCATTTACAGCCTCACCGTTGATGTTGATGATTACAACTTCATCGGTACTTGCAGGATCAAGAGTTACATTCTTGTTGATAAGCTCTGCTGTTGTCATGCGGAATGCAGGATGATCTCTACGCATCTTGATGTAGTCACCGTAGGTTTCATTAACTTCGGCCCAGCCTTCATTCAGGAGATTCCACTTGAAGTCGTTGGCGCCTGAAGTGGTCTTGTAAGTGTTCCACATCGGGCTCTCACCTTCTTCGCCGGCTGCCTTTTTGGTTCTTCCAAGTTCTTCACCGCCGTGGATGAATGCAATACCCTGGCTTACCATGATGATGCTGTTGGCGTAGGCCTGAATGGTCTTGACTTCATCCTCATCATAGAGAACCTCTCCGTCAATCGAAGCTCTTTCAATCTTGTCACGCAGTGCCAGATTGTCATGAGCGGTGATATAGGAAACTGCCTGTTCAGGATCTGAGAAGCCCTGTGCAGACCATTCATCAACCACTTCGGCAGGAGCGTTTTCGGTACGTACACCTGCTTTGACGCTCATGAATACGCATTCCTTGTTGCCGTTAAGTGCATTTCCGTTTTCATCAGTACCGTTGGTATCCCAGTCAGTGTTGAGTTGATTGAAGATGAATCCAAGTCTTGAGGTGTTACCTTCGGAATCACTTCTGTCGCTGGAAGACTTCAGACAGTTTCTGATTCTGTTGTTGAATGCACCTACATGAGCATCCGGATCCTGCATGAACATTCTGCCTGTACGGACTGGATCTTTGATTGCAGTTGAATCACCGCCGCCGGTCCATGGCTCGCCGTAGATCAGCAGATTTGCATCAGGATGACGCTTGTTGAGATATACACCCCAGTCGGAGAAGTCCTTGATTCCGAATACTCCGGCAAGATCAAGTCTGAATCCGTCAACATGGTATTCCGTTACCCAGTAGTCGAGGGAGTCTCTGATCATCATCCAGACCATGTTGTTGTCGGCGTTGATAGCATTGCCGCATCCTGACAGGTCGTTGTTGCCCATATAGTATTTTTCTGAAATCTTCTCAAATACTGATTTGTCAAAAGTATGATTGTATACCACATCCATAATTACACGAATACCGTTCTTGTGGAAATCGTTAATCATGGTCTTCACTTCTTTAATCTTCCGTTCGTAGTTATCAGTTCCGAATACAGAAGTGTAGCGATCTTCAGGTACATTGTAGTTCCAAGGATCATAACCCCAGTTGTAGCAAGAGTTGTCCTGAGAATCTACTTCAGAGCAGGTTGCATAATCGTAGATCGGCTGCAGCTGAACATGGGTAATACCGAGTTTCTTAAGGTGATCAATACCGGTAGGGAATCCTTCGTACATGGTTCCTTCTTGAACCATACCGAGATAGCGGCCGCGTCTATCCGCGTCTACACCGGATGTCTCATCGATGGTGAAGTCGCGAACGTGAACCTCATATACAACAGCATCCTCTCTGTTCTTGAACTCAACAGGATTTTTAACCCATCCGTCGTCAGGCTCTGTGTTTTCCAGATTCATGACAATGTTTGCAGTGGCATTTCCCTTGGCTGTCATTCTGCCGTACGGATCGCGAACCTTGTTGCCCTTGATTGAGAACTGGTAGGTCTTGCCTGCAAGGTCGCCTTCTACAGCAACTTCGTACACCTTGGTATAACTGTCAACCTGAGCCAGTTTCATTTCATAGTCAGTACCGTCAACATTGACCTTGACATCATCTGTTTCAGGAGACCAGATTCTGAAGACAGTCTTTTCAGGAGAGTAGATGGCACCGAGAGTCTCATTAGGCTCCTTCTCCTTCATGCGGGCTTCCTGATCCTTCGCAGTGTAGTTTTTGGTAATGGATATTGAAGCTTCAACAGGATCGAGATCATTGCCGTCGGCATCCTTTGGAGTGTAGCTGATATGGATTATACCCTCTTTCTGGTCGCCGTCTTCAAGTTTAATGTTTTCACCAACCTTGACCTTGGCGCTGTTTTTGAATTCAACCTTGTTCTTTTCATCGTCGTTGAACCAGAATACGCCGGTGGTGTTTTCATCAATGTTCTCACCCTTCAGCAGCAGAACAACTTCGATTGCCTTGCTTTCATCATCGCCTGCTACTTCTGTGTAGTCGACATTGTCGCCGTCAAAGTACTTCTTGCCGTTGACGACCATATAAACTTCAATAGGAACCTCATCCAGTTCCGGCATTCCTTCAACATGAACACCGCATTCGCGAGGTGAAACTGCCTTGGCAATGTAATGTCCCTGACCGTCAGTTTCTTCTGTCAGCTGCAGGCAGGCCTTTGTCTGATTCAGTCCGTTTACATCTATTGTCTGCCTTCCGCCTTCTAAATCAGTAACAATTCCCGACCATCCGTCATCCAGTGCCGGTGCAGGTTCTCTTTCTTCATCTGCAATATCTACAGTACGGGTTGCCAGTGCACATGCTTCAACAATATTATCATCAGGAATTTCATAACCCGGCCATCCGGCGGCAGGATGAAGATTTCCGTCGCCGTTCCAAATCCATGCTCCGTATTTTTCAAATGCAGCAATTTCACCGCTGACGATAAGCTGTCCTGCAGCAACCTTGCATTCGTCCGACATTTCAGGCAGATCGCCGATAAGTTCTATCAGATCCTGGGCAAAATCATTCTCAAGCTCCGACCATGCGTTTGTGCCGTCTCCGCCGCCACCGCCACCGTGATGATGATGATGACCGCCACAGGCTGCCAGAGCCGCGCCGAACAGAGCGACCGCTACCGCAGTACAAAGTTTATTTTTTTGAAAAGCCATATTTAGTCCATTGATTTGTTGTTAATACTTAATATTGATTCTTTTACATGCATAATTCATGACTCGGGAATGTTCCCCTGTCCGCGGATAATGCACTGATTACATTCTAGTGTAAATAAACCTTTTATAAAAAAAATAAGGAATTTCCATCGTTATAAGTGTGAATTTTATCACGGATAGATTTTTTGATGTTTTTTCAAAACAATTTCAATTCGTGTAACTGGTTAATGTATATATTATTTTGATGCTGTATTCAGCAGTCTTTCATGTAAAAAAAAAAGATCCGGATTATCCGGATCTTGATGGCAGCTTTATAGACTGATCATGATCAACAGTTATTTTTCAGCATACAGTCCTGTATATCCTAATTTAAGACAGAATTTAAACTGTATCATAATCGTGCTGAGAGTCTTTTAAAATTTACAGGTTGTCATCATTGAAGGACTTGAGCGGTTCAGCTCTTGACGGATGACGAAGCTTTCTGAGAGCTTTGGCCTCAATCTGTCTGATTCTTTCCCTGGTTACCTCAAACTGCTTGCCGACTTCCTCCAGAGTATGATCTGTATTCATGCCGATACCGAATCTCATGCAGATAACCTTGGCTTCCCTCTCTGTCAGAGCATTAAGTACCTGCTTGATCGCAGCCTTCAGACATTCTGAAGTTGCCGATTCATCCGGAGATGACAGGGTGTTATCTTCTATAAAGTCTCCGATATGTGAATCATCATCGTCGCCTATAGGTGTTTCCATGGATATCGGCTCTCTTGCAATGCGCAGAACCTTCAGAATTTTATCCTCGCTCATGCCCATTTCTTTTGACAGCTCTTCAGGAGTAGGATCACGACCTTTGTTCTGAAGCATGCCTCTGGATATACGGTTCAGCTTGTTTATGGTCTCTATCATGTGAACAGGGATGCGGATGGTTCTGGCCTGATCAGCGATAGATCTGGTTATGGCCTGTCTTATCCACCATGTGGCGTAGGTTGAGAATTTATATCCGCGACGGTATTCAAATTTGTCAACGGCTTTCATAAGACCGATGTTACCTTCCTGTATCAGATCGAGAAACTGGAGACCGCGGTTGGTGTATTTTTTTGCAATGGAAATAACAAGTCGCAGATTAGCTTCAATCATTTCCTTTTTTGCCCGTTTCGCCTTGGTTTCACCTAATGAGAGATTCTTGTACAAATCCTTTATCTCAGTGATTGTGAGACCTGAATTCTGCTCGATACTGCTGATGACTGCAATATCATCTTTTATCTGAAATTCATAGGTTTTCAGTTTTTCTGCCCAAGAAGCTCCTGATTTTATAGCGTCATAGAACCATTCCATTGATGTTTCAGGATACTGATGACGGTATTTGTTGTAGCTTTCCTTTGTCATGTGGCATTTCTTTATGCAGTACCCCATCATTTTCCGTTCTGTTTCCACGTACTTATCGCGCATATCACTGATGACGCTGACCAGTCGTTCGAACTGCTTGGCGGTAAGTCTGAAATATCTGAAAATTTCTGCAAGTTTATCTATTTCAGCAGCAGCCTCAGGAGATTTTCTTCCGTATTTATCAATAGTTTCCTCGGTAATTTCAACCTGTGTCCTGAGTTCTTTGAATCTGCTCTTTGCTACTTCTGGATCCGGTCCCTGATCCTCATCTCCGTCGGAATCCATATCGCTGTCGCTGCTCTTTTCATCACGCTTTGACGATTCTTCATCCTCCATATCATCATCGGATAAGTTTTCATCTTCGGTTTCGGCAATGCTGTCATTGTCATCAAGATCGCCGTCTTCATTCATCTCTTCGGCGAACTTATCCTTCGACAGATCGATATTCTCTTCATCTTCAACAAAACTGAAGCCGGTGATCATTTCCTGGAGCTTCATGTTCCCGTTAAGATATTCATCAAAATCATCAAGAAGAGGACGTATGGCCTTAGGATAGCATGCGATTGTGGTCTGGACAGTGTTCAGACCGTCTTCGATTCTTTTGGAAATATCAATTTCCTTTTCGCGGGTGAGCAGCGATACTGTTCCCATTTCACGCATATACATGCGCACCGGATCGGTTGTTCTTCCGATTTCGGATTCCACATTGGCTATAACTTCGGATGTATCTGGTATTTCTTCTATAGCTTCAGGATCGCCGAGTATCTCCTCGCCTTCCGACGGTTCGTTTTCAACAACCTTTATCTTCATGTCCTGGAACATCTGGAGAAGATCGTTGAATGTATCCTGGTTGTAGTCAGGAATGGTATCAGCAATTTCGTTGTAGGTTAAATAGCCCTTTTCTCTTGCTTTATTGCACAGAAGGCTCCAAGGGTTCTGGTTGCTGCTGTCTTCTTCCGGCTGAACATTTGCTATGTTTTCCATACGGTATGGTTTCCTTGTATGCTTAATGAGACATTGTTATGTTATTCTTTCGCTGCCAGCACAGGTATGCCGCTGTTTTATCGATTAATACAGGCTGTTCTGTTTCCCGACTGAGCATATTTCTGCGTGATTCTGTCAATTAGATGTAGGTATCAGAAATTCTGCCGCCGCCTGATTATACACGTTTCGTATATAATCTTTTTTCTTGCTCCCGGTAATGATGCCTGTGCACGGGCTTAACACTTGTAACAGTTCTGCTGGTGTTACTCCGTTTTTTTTTCAGTGACGTCCATCCGTACTTTTGGCATCACCTTCAATTATCGGTTTTCCGTAGTATTTCATTACAAAACAAAGGTGTTCTGTAAGTTCTCTTAATTCATCTTCTGTCAGTTTTCTTTTCATGCTGAGCTGACGGAGACTGCTTGCCTTTGTTTGATGATCATCCACCAGTATTCTTGTAAGTGTTGCTATTATATCCTTAGATACGTTATTCGGATCTATGTTGGATGCCCTTGAATAAAGTTCAATTTCAGCCATTCTTCTGATCCATACTTCCAGTTTTGTTCCAGCGTAGGCTTCGACAATGCTGGCGGCCGATATACATCCTTTTTCGTGTTTTAAAATAAATTCAATCAGACGTACCAGAACATCAAATCCCTTGAGGTCAATATTGAGCTCTATTATCTGATTCACAAGATCAACAATTGCTTTGCCGTTGGATTGCACACATGTAGGATACTGAACTGCCAGTATAATCAGTCTCCTTACCGGAGTTATTTCAAAAGGTGCACTCTCTTCATTGACGGGACTGCGGATGTCGCCTCTGTTATATGTCCGCTTTCTTTTCAGCTGGGCAAGAAGTTTTTCCGGATCCATGAACACCTTTTTGGAAAGAGATGATATCATGGTGCTCAATCTCAGAGTATCGGGCATTCCTGCAAGAAGCGTCAGAGCGGAATCTGCCAGTTCGGCATTATTGCTTTTATTTACCTGGTGTATGACAAGGTAGCTGAAAAGGTACCTGTCAAAAGGCATCGCATTGTCAAGATATTCCTCGAATTTATCCTTTCCATTCTCCCTGACGTATGAATCCGGATCGTGTTCCGGCGGCAGGAAGGCAAATGATACATCAATGCTGTCATTCATGATGGGCAGCATAAGGGTAAGTGCGTGCCATGCAGCCTTGTGACCGGCGGCATCACCGTCATAGCAGCATATCAACCGTTTGGTATGACGGAATATAAGCTGCAGCTGATCAATTGTGGTAGCTGTACCGAGTGATGCTACAGCGTAATTTACTCCATACTGAGCCAGGGCTATAACATCCATATATCCCTCTACCACAATCAGTTTATTTATTTCCAGACGGTTGTTCTTGTGCCATTCGATTGTCTGGTAGAGTCCAAAAAGCTCCTTTCCCTTGTGAAAGATGGCCATTTCCGGCGAGTTCATGTATTTAGGCAGTTCCTTGTCCAGCACCCGGCCGCCGAAAGCTATAACTCTGCCTCTGCGATCAAGAATCGGTATCATGACTCTGTTGCGGAACATATCGTAGAAATGATCTCTGCCGTCAGCTGTTTTTTTTATCATCCCAAGTTCCAGCAACTGTTCTGCTCTTGTCTGGTTTGATAAATCTCCAGAGTTGCTTATAAAGTTCCACAGATCCGGTGCATAACCGATGTTGAATCTCTCAATTGTTTCCGGAGTTATCCCTCTGCTGCTAAGATATTCCATGGCAGCAACTCCTTCAGGACTTTTCAGAGCCCGGTGATATCGGTCAGCACAGTCTTTCATTAACTCATACATTGTTCTGTATGAAGCTGCATTTCTGCCGTCTCTCTGTGAACGCCCCTCTCTTGGAACCTCCAGGTTCAGACGTTCTGCAAGGGTTTCTACAGCATCTGTAAAACTCAGTTTGTCGTATTCCTGAAGAAATGTTATTACATTTCCTTTCGCCTTGCATCCGAAACAGTTGTACACCTGCTTGTCGCGGCTTACGTAGAAAGATGGAGTCTTTTCGCTATGAAAAGGACAGCACGCCTTGAATTCTTCTCTTCCTGTCTGTTTAAGCTGAACATTGTGTTCACTGAGCACTTCCACGATATCAGTGTGCGCAATTAATTCACTTATGAATTCTTTAGGGATCATCTCTGTACTGTCCTTTTGTGGCAGGCTGCTGTTATCTGGAGAGAAGATCCTTGAGTTTGGAACTGAGCTGTCCCATGTCAGTTCTGCCTTGAACCTTAGGCTTGAGCAAAGCCATAACCTTGCCAAGCTCCTTTACTGATTGAGCTCCGCTTTCGGCTATTGTTTCCTTGATTACAAGATCCAGCTCCTCTTCCGTAAGCTGTGCAGGGAGAAATTCTGAAATAATTTTGATTTCATTCTCTTCCTTTTCTACCAGATCCTGCCTGTTAGCCGCACTGTACTGGGAAACAGAATCCTTTCGCTCCTTGATCATTTTTGAAGCAATAGCGATCATAATCTCATCAGTGACGATAACCTTTTCGTCTATTTCTTTCTTCTTGACCTCGGAAAGTACAAGTCTTAATGTGCAGAGGCGTTCCTTATCCTTTGATCGTAATGCTTCCTTCATCATATCGTTCAAGTTTTCGCGTAAAGACATATTTCCTCCCTGGTCTTAAAACGATAAAACCACACTTTGAACCGCAAAAGATCCCAAAGTGTGGATTAAAACAAGTATGCGTTACATTCAAC
Source organism: Succinivibrionaceae bacterium (assembly GCA_016284235.1). Classification (GTDB taxonomy): domain Bacteria; phylum Pseudomonadota; class Gammaproteobacteria; order Enterobacterales; family Succinivibrionaceae; genus UBA2804. The sequence goes on along the minus strand of JAEEOK010000018.1, from coordinate 93,278 downwards.
GCACGTGAAACATTACACTCTTAGTACTGGTGCGTACGACGAGCTGATTCACGAGCCATCTTCTTAGCATGACGCTTAGCTGCTGAAGCTTTTGCGCGCTTGCGGATGGTTGTAGGTTTCTCGTAGAACTCGCGGTTGCGAACATCTGCTAAAATACCTGCTTTTTCACAAGAACGCTTGAAACGGCGTAATGCTACGTCGAAAGTTTCGTTTTCACGTACCTTAATAATTGGCATGAGCCACTCACCCCTAGAAATATCAAATTTAAGTTTCAAATACCTGTGCGGGAAAAACCGCGAATTTAATGACTACAGTCACAATTATGGCGAATTTTATTCAAAACCCGTCTGCTTGTCAAGTGAACAGTTTTATTTGATTTTTTTTAATGTTATTTATTCCCGGCGGGGCAGCTGCTCTAAGCTTTGTTTACCACACAGAAATAGGTTATGGATCAGAAAGTAAAATTTGCAAGGTTAATTATCGCAATTATGAGTGATTGATTGAAAAACAACCTCTTTTTTTGCATGGCTTTTCAATTTCATGTTTGCAGAGTGTCTCCTGAAAACCTTTTTCTACCGTTTTTGTGACTTGTGTTAGAATATCACACGCGACAGGAAAGTACTGCTTTACGGTTTGGTACAGTCTTCATTACTTCACTGCGACTGAAGATTTTGTTATCTGTATAAAAGTGTGCGGCGTTAAATATATGTCCTGTCTGTCTTGTTTCAGTTTTGAAGTTGGATTTCTGCAGCTTTCGGGTCTGATTAAATTTAATTTTGTGTAATTTGGATTTCTGTACGGATTATTCATGAGAGTTTTGGCTATTGAGAGTTCCTGCGACGAAACGGGAGTTGCCGTTTATGATCAGGAGAAGGGACTGATTGCTAATCAGCTGTATTCACAGATTGCAATGCATGCAATGTACGGCGGTGTCGTTCCGGAGCTTGCGTCAAGAGATCACATCAGAAAGACTGTTCCTCTTATCAAAGCGGCTCTTCATGAAGCATCCTGCGGACCGTCGGATATAGATGCTGTATGCTATACCGCCGGTCCTGGCCTGATTGGTGCACTGATGGTCGGAGCCACGGTGGCCAGAAGTCTGGCATATGCGTGGAACTGTCCGGCCGTCCCTGTAAATCATATGGAGGGACATCTTCTTGCTCCGATGCTCGAGGATAATCCGCCGGCTTATCCTTTCCTTGCTCTTTTGGTATCAGGAGGTCATACACTTCTCATAAAGGTTGACGGATTTGCTGCCTATTCCATTCTTGGAGAGTCGATTGACGATGCCGCCGGAGAGGCTTTTGACAAAACTGCAAAACTTCTTGATCTTCCGTATCCTGGAGGTCCCCTGGTATCTGAACTTGCAAAGAACGGCAATCCTCGGGCATTTAAATTTCCAAGGCCGATGACGGACAGACCGGGACTGGATTTCAGCTTTTCCGGACTCAAGACCGCGGCATCGAATGCACTTATGCACATTGATTCAAGCGGCGGAACAAAGGCTGATATTGCGGCATCTTTTGAGGCGGCTGTAACTGATACACTGGTGATTAAGTGTTCAAGAGCTCTGGATCAGATCGGCTTTAATCGTCTCGTTGTTGCGGGAGGTGTAAGTGCAAATCAGCGGATAAGATCTGCACTTGGTGAACTGATGGACAGGCGCGGCGGAGAAATTTATTTTCCTCGTCTTTCCTTCTGCACCGATAACGGTGCCATGATAGCATATGCCGGGATGCAGAGATTTCTGGCAGGCGAACGGGCCGGAAATCAGATTAAAGTCCATCCTCGCTGGTCTCTTGAGTCTGTATGCATCAACCGTTCTCCGGCTGCAGACTGATCCTGTTTTCAAAAAATTCTGCTGTTTCTTAATTGTTTATCCGTTTGTTGTGCCGGTGTCAGCCGCACAGCTTTGTCGTTTACTGTATTTTCAAATCAGCCAGGTTTCATGCTGTGATCTTAAGCAGGACACTAAAGCATCATGATTTAAAAAGTTGGATAAAAAAGGCGTTTTTTGATAAAATCCATGCGGTTTTGTGCAATTAAACAAAACGGCAGATGTCAGTCTGCCGTTTACATTTCTGAAATTTTCTATCAATGTCGGAAAAATTATGATCAAAATAAAGAAAGGTTTGGATCTTCCGATCAGCGGTGGAGCTGGATCAGAGATAGTCAAGACTGACAGTGTGACCAAGGTTGCTTTGTTGGGCTCCGATTATCCGGGACTGCGGCCGACTATGCTGGTTGATGTGGGAGATTCCGTCAAAAAGGGACAACCTCTTTTTGAAGATAAGAAAAATCCTGGAGTTGTTTATACGGCTCCGCTGGGTGGCAAGGTTGCTGAAATCAACCGCGGTGAGCGCAGATGCTTTGTTTCACTTGTGATCCAGGTTGACGAAACTTCAGGTGCAGTCGGTTTTGATAAGTATGATGCAAAGAATCTTCTTTCAGTCGATCGCCAGGCTGTTGTTGATGAGTTGGTAAAATCCGGTCTCTGGACGGCTTTCAGAACCAGACCTTTCGCTAAGGTTCCGGCAGTGACCTCTCAGCCTAAGCATATTTTTGTTACAGCAATGGATACCAATCCTCTGGCTCCGGATGTCAAGGCCATCATCAATTCCAGAGCTGATGATTTCTCCTGCGGTCTTAATGTAATCTCTCGTCTTACCGAGGGTACGGTATATGTTTGCAAGGGTGATTACAGTCTTCCGCAAGGCACCGCATCCAATATAAAGGAGGAAGTCTTTGTCGGTCCGCATCCTGCCGGACTTGCTGGCACTCATATGCACAAACTCGTCGGTGCGTCTCTTGATAGAGTTCTTTGGAATATCGGCTATCAGGATGTTATTGCCATCGGAAAACTTTTTACAACCGGAGAACTGGACAGTACCCGCTATGTAGCGATCGGCGGCCCTGGAGTAATCAGTCCGCGTCTTGTTCAGACTGTCGCAGGAGCATGCGTGAGCGAACTTACTGACGGCAACATTAAGACATCTGCAAAGCAGCGTGTAATTTCAGGCTCAGTCATCTACGGACGTAAGGCTGAAGGAGTTCTGGACTACATGGGACGCTATTTTACTCAGATATCCATAATTCCTGAGGGAGATGAGAAGGAATTTCTCGGCTGGATGCTGCCAGGATTCAAGAAATTCTCAGTAAGCAATACTTTCATCGGACCTTTCTTTAATAAGAAGAAAGATTTTGTTTTCAACACAGGTGTGAACGGCGGAGCCAGAGCAATTATTCCGTTCGGCTGCTTTGATCGCATTCTGCCTATGGATATTATTCCAAGTCTTCTTCTGCGGGCTATTGCTATTACGGATACCGATGAGGCTCAGGCTCTTGGCTGTCTGGAATTGGACGAAGAGGATCTTGCGCTTTGCACTTATGTTGATCCGTGTAAATCGGATTTCGGACCGATGTTGCGCAGATGTCTCAACAAGATTGAGCAGGAGGGTTAATCAGTGTTTTTAAGAACAATTCTAGAAAAGATGGCACCTCTGTTTGAGAAGGGTGGAAAATTTCATAAATTATTTCCGCTCTATGAGGGTACGGCATCTTTTTTCTATACTCAGGGCGAGGTGACACGATCCAAGGTTCATGTGCGCGATTATGCAGATCTGAAGCGTATGATGATTATCGTGTGGTTTGCAGTGTTCCCGGCAATGTTCTGGGGTATGTATAACGTCGGTGCAAATGCGCTTTCATATCTTAACGCACACGGTGGGGTCGGAACCCCTGAACTGTTCAGTGAAGACTGGCGTTTTGCGATTCTTCAGATGCTTGGCTTCTCTCTGGATCAGTCCGGCGGTCTGATAACGAAACTGGCGATTGGTGCGGCTTTCTTCCTTCCTATCTACGCTGTCGTTTTCGCAGTCGGCGGTTTTTGGGAGGTTCTGTTCTGCATAGTCAAGGGACATCCGATTAATGAAGGATTTTTTGTAACATCCATTCTGTTCTCGCTGATTGTTCCTCCGACACTTCCTCTGTGGCAGGCTGCTCTCGGTATTTCCTTCGGTGTTGTTATCGGCAAGGAAATATTCGGCGGCACAGGCATGAATTTCATGAATCCGGCTCTTGTCGGCCGCGCGTTTCTGTTTTTCGCATATCCGGCACAGATCTCCGGTGACGGCGTCTGGGTTGCCACAAAGGCTGCTGTAGACGGTGCAACAGGTGCTACTCCTCTTGCAAGTCTGGCTTCAGGAGTAAATATTGAGGCGTTGACCAATACCGTAACCGGTGAGAAGCTGACCTGGATGGATGCGTTCCTCGGTAACATGCCCGGTTCCATCGGCGAGGTTTCAACACTTATGATCCTTGTGGGTCTTGCAGTGTTGCTTGTAACCAGAATTGCTTCCCTAAGAATTGTATTTTCCTTGTTTTTAGGAATGCTGCTGACATCTCTGCTGCTGAATATTATCGGTTCAGATACAAATCCGATGTTCTCGCTTCCGTTCTGGTGGCATTTTGTACTTGGCGGATTTGCCTTCGGTATGGTGTTTATGGCAACAGATCCTGTTTCATCAGCTTATACCAATAAGGGTAAATATATTTACGGTTTCTTAATTGGCTTCATGGTGGTACTGATCCGTGTCGTCAATCCGGCCTTTCCTGAGGGCATGATGCTGGCAATTCTGTTCGGCAACATGTGTGCTCCGCTGATTGACTACGTTATCAAGTCTCGTAATATAAAGAGGAGATTAGCTCGTGGCAAGTAATAAAGAATCAGTTGGGAAGACATTCCTGGTTGTATTTGTTCTGTGTCTTGTGTGCTCCATTTTTGTAGCCGGAACTACAGTTGCTCTAAGAGATATCCAGGAGCAGGAGAAACTTCGCGACAAGCAGAATAATATCATTCTGGTATCAGGTCTTGATTTCAATCAGGAGACCGGTGACAGCGTGCAGTTCTACAAGGAACGCATCACTGCACAGATGCTGGATTTGGATACAGGCATGATTGTTTCAAGCACCAAGGAAGATCCTGAGGATTTTGACTATGTTTCAAAGTCAAAGACTAAGGAATACAAGCATGTGATCGAGAAGGAAAATGATGCCGCCGGTATCAGATTCAGATCAAAGCTGATGCCTATTTATGTTGCAAAGGATCCTTCAGGCAAGATTAAATCCTATATTCTTCCGTTCTACGGACAGGGACTGTGGTCAACTCTCTACGGTCTTCTGGCTGTAACTCCTGACGGAAAGAATGTGGAGGGCATCAATTTCTATGAACACGGTGAAACCCCGGGTCTTGGCGGTGAAATATCAAATCCTGTATGGACTGCCAAATGGAAAGGCAAACTGGTAATGCAGGATGGAAAGACAATCAGTGTCTATAAGGGACCGGCTCCGCAGGGCTCCATGATTGAGGTTGACGGCCTTTCCGGTGCTACTCTTACCGGCAAGGGTGTTACAAACTGCATGAAATACTGGCTTAGTGATGATGCCTACGGCAAATTCCTTAAACAGTTGGGGAGTAAGTAATGGCTCAGGAAAAATTAAATTTAAAGGAAGTGCTGCTTAATCCTCTTATCAGCATAAATCCAATTATCGTTCAGGTTCTCGGTATCTGTTCCGCTCTTGCCGTAACCAGCAATATGAAGACTGCCATGGTTATGTCGATTTCCGTAACAGCGGTTATCGCGTTTGCCAATCTGACGGTTTCTTCCATTCGTAACGTGATCCCGGGTAGTGTGCGCTTTATAGCTGAACTTACCGTTATTGCATCACTTGTTATTGTGGTGGATCAGCTTCTCAAAGCGTTTAACTATCAGCTGGATAAGCAGCTTTCCGTTTATGTCGGTCTGATTATTACCAACTGTATTGTTATGGGACGTTCAGAAGCTTTCGCATTGAAGTATCCTCCGCTGCCTTCTCTCATTGACGGTATCGGCAACGGTCTGGGTTACTCCATCATACTTCTGTCTGTTGGTACAGTACGTGAAATTTTCGGTTCGGGTACATGGTTCGGTTTAACCGTGCTTCCTTTGGCCAAGGACGGCGGCTGGTATGTGCCTAACGGTCTTCTCGTTCTTCCGCCTAGCGGCTTTTTCCTGATCGGTCTCTTTATATGGTGGGTAAGAAGCACGAAGCGTTACGCCAAGCAGGTTGAACCGGCTCAGTTTGTGGTAACCAGGGAGTAGAAATGGAACATTATATTAACTTGCTGGTAAAGTCTATCTTTATCGAGAATCTGGCTTTAAGCTTCTTTATCGGTATGTGTACATTTCTTGCACTGTCCAAGAATGTGAAGACTGCTGTGGGTCTTGGCATTACGGTTATTGCCGTGCAGATGCTCGTTGTTCCTGTAAACAACATCATCTATGACAATGTGCTTCGCCCTAATTCGATAATTGATGGTGTTGATATTTCCTTTCTTGGATTTATCACATACATCGGCGTAATTGCAGCATGCGTGCAGGTGCTGGAGATGGTGCTGGACCGTCATTTTCAGGGTCTGTATCAGACGCTGGGTATCTTCCTTCCGCTTATTACCGTAAACTGCGCTATTTTTGCCGGCGTTTCATTTATGGTACAGCGTGAATATGATTTTGCCGAATCTGTTGTCTACGGCTTCGGTTCGGGTACCAGCTGGGCTATCGCTCTTATACTGATAGCTGCAGTTCGTGAAAAGCTTAAGTATTCTGATGTTCCTGCAGGACTGCGCGGCCTCGGTATTACCTTTATTACCGCAGGGCTTATGGCAATCGCCTTCATGTCCTTCTCAGGTATTTCATTATAAGGAGTACAGATGAATACAGTATTACTTGGTGTTTGCGCTTTTGTTGCCATCATCATGATCCTCGTTGCGGTTATTACCGTTGCGAAGGCTACTCTGGTGAGACATAAAAACGTAAAGATTGCCATAAATGATGATCCGGAGAAGACTATCGAGGTTTCTACCGGTGACAAACTTCTGGGAACTCTTGCTGATAAGGGAATTTTCGTATCTTCAGCCTGCGGCGGCGGCGGAACATGCGGTCAGTGCCGTCTACGTGTTAAAAGCGGTGCGAGTGCAGCTCTTCCTACAGAACTTAACCATCTTACCAAGAAAGAGGTTAAGGAAGGCATGCATCTGGCCTGTCAGGTTACAGTTCGCGGTGATATGAGTATTGAACTTCCGGCATCTGTTTTCGGTGTCAAGAAGTGGGAATGCACTGTTATTTCCAATAACAGCGTTTCAACCTTCATCAAGGAACTTAAGCTTCAGATCCCTGACGGAGAGGAGGTTCCTTTCCGCGCCGGCGGTTACATTCAGATTGAAGCCGATCCTCATGAGGTTCACTACAGAGACTATGATGTTCCTGAGAAGTACCGCGGTGACTGGGAAAAATACGGAATGTTCGATCTTGTATCCAAGGTTGATGAGCATATAACAAGAGCATACTCCATGGCAAACTATCCTGGAGAAAAGGGTCTGATTATGCTTAATGTGCGTATCGCGACTCCGCCGTTTGACAAGTCCACCGGCAAAATTTCAAAGACTCTTCCGTGCGGCAAGATGTCGTCATATATCTGGAGTCTCAAACCTGGTGACAAGGTTACCATTTCCGGTCCGTTCGGCGAGTTCTTTGCCAAGGATACCGATGCTGAAATGGTGTTCGTAGGCGGCGGTGCAGGTATGGCTCCGATGAGATCTCATATATTTGATCAGCTCAAGCGCTTAAACAGCAAGAGAAAGATTACCTTCTGGTACGGTGCTCGTTCCCTGCGTGAGGTTTTCTATGCTGATGAATTTGATCAGCTTGCTGCAGAACATCCTAATTTTGAATGGCATCTTGCCTTGTCTGATGCCCTTCCTGAAGATAACTGGACCGGTTACACGGGATTTATTCATAATGTTCTCTATGAAAATTATCTGAAGAGTCATAAGAATCCGGAAGACTGCGAGTTCTATATGTGCGGACCTCCTATGATGACCAAGTCAACAATCAACATGCTCCATGATCTGGGTGTTGAGGATGAAAACATACTGCTCGACAACTTCGGTGGTTGATTTTCAGTTTGACTTTTAAGTCAGTTTAAGAATAAAGGATCCGATCTTGAAATTTTTCAGATCGGATCTTTTTTTACATGAAAAGATATGTTTTAAAAGCAGTGAAATACTAAAGAAAAGTACTTATGTTCAGTTCTGATTGCTGCAATATTTCGGGGAGGAGCGAGTACCGGACAGTTTGTGCAAGCTTCATATTCAAACAGAGGACAAGTTTAATTTTCCCGTCCGTTTCGGTTTATGGCAGCTTATTCCGCTGATGTCTTAAGTAATCTGATTACCGCATAGCTGTTTGCAGTAACCGTTTTATTTTTCAAGTTTTAAAAATATTTCATTGGCTTTTATGAACCTTCTGAAGTAGTAGGCTTTTCCTATTCTGGGTGAATCCAGATATTCGAGAATACGGCTTGGACGCCAGCGGTGATCCTTTGATGAGTACAGATCATACATGCAGTTCATCATAACAGCTTTTTTCTTCATATCCTCTTCAGTGAGATTGTTTGAAACATAGGAAAAGTGAACTGACTGATCAATTTCTGGTGTCTTTGCGAAAGAAGGCAGTGTGATTCTTGAGCCCGCCGGTCCGAAATACGGATCCTTCTCCCGCTGTGCATGAATGCTGTAAAACAGGATATCGGCATCGCCTGTTGTTCCTTCTCTGCTCATGTTAAGAATAAGTTTTCCTGCAGCCAGATGATCTCTGTGAAATTCAAGAAAAGGATTCGTAACAAGGATCCTTGCAGGTTTAATTCTTTTAATTATTTCTCCGAGTTCGGTTCTTAGATCCTCGGCAGAATTGTCCGGATCTTCCAGCAAACCTAGTTTCTGCGATGCGGTTCCCGAGTTGTAGATGCGAAAATCGCCCGGTCTGTATGGTGATGATACAGACGCACCATTTATCATTTCTTCAAGAAACCCGTCTCTGTATCCGAGGCACACCATCTGATCGTAAGGTATTCCGCCAAGCAGAGGAACAGTCGATGCATTGAAGGCTCTGAGCAGACCCTTGCGCCTTCCTGCCTCTTCTAAAGATTTATCCATTGATTTGAAGTACTGTTTCCTGAGTTCCTGTATTTTTTCTCCAGCCGAAAGCGTAACAAGGTACGTATTTCGTCCGTAGAAGCTGGTACATGCCAGTTCTCCGTCATCAGGATGGGGAGCGATGATAAGTGTCACTCCTTCATTGCTGATTTTGGAGAAGTGAAGAAGGCGCGCCTGCCTGTCAAGGGTAATACCAGCAGTTGTTATTCTTATACTGCATGGAGCTGTAATTCCGGATAAATCCACATAGCAAAAATCTTTTAGCGTCTTCCCGAAGTACTGTCGCTCAGCAGTTTTACCGTCTGCCGAGATCTCAATCCAGGCTTCACCGGGATGCCATATTGAACGCCTGAATGCGGCTTCAAGAAGAACAGGTCCTTCTCCGGGATCCAGCCGCAGTGTATTTCCTTCAATAGAAATCTCTTCAGTTTTTACCGGTCTGAGGTGATATGGATTGTTCATTTTTCAGTACCTCGTTAATAAGTTCATGGAGAGCTGTTTTGGAATCGTAGTGCTTGTACATATCAGGTACGCTCTGATAGGGATTGCTGATGGTTTCTTTTATTTTATCAGCCAGAAGGCCTACGCTTCTGGGTACGATCTGATTTGACAGGATTTGACCTTTGAGAATGTCCCTCATGCCTCCGATGCTTTCCATTGCTACTACCGGCGTGTTGAGAATAAGCGCCTCAAGAAAAATAAGTCCAAAACCTTCCTTCTCGCTTGTATGAACAAGTGCTTTTGCATTCAGAATATAAGGGTAGGGGTTTGATGCATTGCCGGTAAATAACACCCTGTCTTCAAGTTTTAGCTCTGACACCAGTTTTTTCAGCCGCTTTTTCTCGGGACCGTCGCCCACTATTACCAGTTTAAGCTCTTCTGGAAGATGTTTCATGGCTCTGATGCACAGATGCTGCTGCTTTGTTTCCACCAGTCGTCCCACTGATACAATATAATCACCTTCGGGCAGAGGAATCGGCGGTGTATCCTCTGATTTCCGTCTGATTTCTTCAATATCTACAAAATTTCTGAATACAGTGACATTGCCGGGTTTACCTGATCTGACGGCAATTTCCGATATTCTTGCAGCCAGATCTGATGAAACGCAGATAAAGTCGGCATTTCCGTAGGTCTGGCGGTTGAGATACTTTCCCACAGGATTAATAAACGGAAGTCTGTCCCTGTATTCATGCGGATTTCCGTCAACATACCTGTAGCATACACCGGGACAGCGGTAGGCATTGAGGAGATCAAAAGCTCCCTGAGCTCTTATAAAAATAAAATCCGGTTTGCCGTATATTCGTTCAAAATCAGCAAGAAAAATCTTTTTAAACCATTTGCTGAGAAATCTTCCCGTGCCGTAGTCCTTGCTTTTAGGACATATTGCAGGAAGAAGAATGTGACTGTAAAGGTAACTCGCCACCCCTCTGAAAGATGAAAACATTATTTCTCTGATGTTTATGCGGTGGATTATGATGTTTTCAGGAAGTTTCAGTTCATCGGGAGAACTCTTCAGGATCAGCACGTGAGTCTGGATCCCCTGAGCAACTGCAGCCCTGGCAAAGGAAACAGTCTGCTGCTGAACTCCGCCCTGGGTGAGCTTGCGGACTATAATCAGAATTTTCATTTTTGAGGTGTTCAGATTAAAAAGGCGGAAACATCCATACCGAAGATGGAGCTCCGCCTGAATTCATAGGAGGTTAATCAATTTTCGCTCTTTTTCTGTGCCGCGTTAACCGCTGCACCTATAATTCCGGCCTGATTGAGAGTCTCGGCGACCTTTATCTCTGTTCTCAGAGTAAAATTATCCGAGAAGCGATCAAACTTTTTGGAAACTCCGCCGCCGATGATAAACAAATCCGGATTAAAGAGAAACTCCAGACGATTGAGAAAACGACCGAAGCGGCGTCCGAATTTATTCCATCCAAGATCCTTTTCCACTCTGACTCTTTCGGAGCAGTAGTGTTCGGCCTTCTGGGAACCGTGTTTGGTTTCGAGGATCAGATGCCCCAGTTCTGTGTTAGGATGCAGTCTGCCGTCGATGAACACTGCTGATCCGATGCCGGTGCCTATTGTAAGAAGCATTACAACACCGTTTCGACCTTTTCCCGCACCGAATTTCATTTCACAGATACCTGCGGCATCCGCGTCGTTGATCACAAAGCATTCACATCCGGTGGTTTCAGTAAAAAGACTGTCAACGGCAGTATTTACCCAGCTTGCGTCTATATTGGCTGCCGTGAATGCCACGCCGTGGTGAATAGTTGCCGGAAATCCGCAGCCAATGGGTCCCTTCCAGTCAAACTGATCTACAAGCTGCTTGAGTGTTGCAGCCACGGCTTCAGGAGTAGCCGGTCTTGGTGTTTCTATTCTCTTTCTTTCTGTAACCAGCTCGCCTGTATCCGTTTCAACAATGGCACCCTTTATACCTGTGCCTCCGATATCAACACCGAGAATCTGCATCTGTCGCTCCTTTGTTTTCATTCCTACCTGCTCCTTCCGCATATGACCGGGGATCCGCAGGTAAAACAGTCCTTGTTAGCAGGAAAGATTATGCCTTATGCCCACGCCCCTAAGAACGCTGTTTTTCGGCATGATCAGATAAACACTATCTGCAAATATAAGATATATCAAGTTGATTCGGATCTGAAGAATGTTAATCTGATAGTGTGAGATAGTACCGAATGTTTTTTTGTCTGCTTACTCTGATGAGCGGGGTGATGTCAGACTCTCTGAGCTTATCATTCCGGTTGCGGATCATTTGCATCCGGGTGCTCTGCGATTCTGAGAAACCAGGATTCCTGAAGTTTTTTCAAAGCTCTCTGTGCATGATTTTTCAGTATTTCATTCTCATGTGAAGCATATTTTTCCAGATCTTTTTTCAATGCCTGATTTTCTGAATTTCCCGCTGCTATGATGACATTTCTCAAAAAACAGATCCAGCCGGTTCTTCTGATTACGGATCCTTCAAAAAATTTCAAATACTCATCCTCTGTCATGGAAAGAAGTTTTTCAAGTGCAAGATCGGATGTCTGGTAGCGGCATGAAAAATCCTTTTCATGATGCATTACTTTTCTTCTGTTCCATGGACAGCAGTTCTGGCATTCGTCACATCCGAAAATCCGGTTTCCTATATTTTGACAGAATTCATCCGGTATGATGCCTTTGTATTCAATAGTAAGGTATGCAATGCATCTTGAAGCGTCTATTTCACCTGATTCTCCTATTGCATGGGCGGGGCAGGTCTCAATGCATCTGCGGCAGTTTTTGCATGGATTGAATTCGAGTCTGCCGGTCGGTTTGAGTGGCAGGTTGGTTATAAGTTCACCGATAAAGAATTTTGAGCCGGCAAGCGGATTGATCAAAAGAGAGTTTTTACCTTTTGTTCCAAGTCCGGCATTCTGACCGTACAGTTTTTCAAATACAGGAGCCGAGTCAACGAAGAACCTGTCTTCAAGTTCCGGATGCAGTTTTCTGATTTTTTCTGAAAGATTTTTAAGCTTTTTTTTCAGAACCTTGTGATAGTCTCTTCCCAGGGCGTATTCGCTTATCATTCCGTGTGAGGAATCTGCAGCCTCAGTTATGCCGGATTTATATATCAATCCCACAGAAATGACAGACATTGCACCTGGAAGCAGAATTTCCGGATTGCGTTTTATTTCAAGTCCGTCGGGAAGATACTGCATTGTGCCGTATTTTTTCTGATTCAGCCACTCAATATATTTTTCTATTTCATCCTCGGGAAGATCCAGTCCTGAAACACCTGCCATATCAAATCCGCATTCAGCGGCGGCTTTCAGAACTGCTGCAGTACAGTCTTCGTTTGCTGCAATATCATGTTTTTTTTCCATTATGATTCCTGAAAGGACAGTGATATACCGGCAGATCCAGTCTTTATTCCGGCATGCGAATCGACTCATGCAGCAGCGAATCTGTTCTGTTTTGTTTGAATACGATGACGCTGGTGATCTTTTGAGAACTGACCAAGAAGCTGAACCGCGGTTATGTTATCACGTTTTTCTTTTTAATTTCTTTGCTTTTGTGATTAAAAAAACGGCCCGTGCAGGTATTTTAACCGAGTTTTAGGCTAGAATAGAACATAAACCGTGTTTTATTTTTGCGGTTGAAAAGGAGGCGGCGGAAATTACAATGGAGCTTGAGAAAGAACTTTATACCGGATCACAGATCAGGAATATAGAGAAACGGTATTGTGATGAGAACGGGCTGTGCTGCGATCTGATGCACCGGGCGGGGTTGGCTCTGGCTGAATGTGTGGAAAAAAAAGCAGGTGATAAAAATGCCGGTATTCTGGTATTCTGCGGTCCGGGAAACAACGGCGGTGACGGATATGAAACAGCGTCTGTTCTTCTTGGGAGAGGATACCGCAGAATCAGATGTGTTCAGTTTAAGCAGCCAAGGGCAGGTACCGAGGCGGCATGGGCGCTGCAGACATATCTGGCAGGAGGCGGTATTATTCTGACACAGCTCTCCGACGACATTGCTGATGACTGTGATATTCTTGTTGATGCCCTTTTGGGTATTGGAACAAGCGGTGAAATCAGACAGCCCATGCTTGACTGGATAGGATTCATCAACAGACACAGTCATGGGCGCTTTGTTATTTCTGCAGATGTACCTTCAGGACTTGACGGAGATACGGGGGCGTGTTTTTCTGACGCTGTACGTTCGGATCTTACTCTGATGCTGCTCAGACGAAAAGCGGGACTTTATACAGGAGTGGCATGTGACTACATAGGCAGACTCGAGTTTAATGATTTGGGAGTCAAGGAACGGTGTTCGGGTGAATCACTCATCAGATGTCTTTCGTATGATGATCCGTCGGTTGCTGAAGAGCTTCCCCGGCGAAGGGCTTCATCTAATAAAAACGACAGCGGCAGACTTGCTCTGATCGGCGGAGCTCCGTCAATGCCGGGTGCTCTGAAAATGTCGGCAATGGCGGCTTTGCGAAGCGGTGCGGGACTTGTCAGGGTTGCGGCAAGTCCGGAAAGCATTCCTTTGATTTTTGCCGGCACTCCCGAGGTTATGCTCTGGCCTCTTGATGATGCGGGTCTTGCAGATGTACAGAAGCTTTTGCAGTGGGCTCATGCCGTGGTGCTCGGTCCGGGACTTGGAAGAGATGAGAGGGCCGCACGAATCTTTGAAGCGTGCATAGATACCGACAGACCGAAGGTTGTTGATGCAGACGGACTGTACTGGCTGTCGAAAAACTGCAGAAAACTGATAAACGCAGTTATAACTCCGCATGAAATGGAGGCAGCAAGGCTTTTGCAGACTGATATCGAATCCGTAAGACAAAATAGATATAATACGGCAGTCAGACTCTATGAGCGGTTCGGTGCTGTTGTTGTGCTCAAAGGGTATGGAACAGTGATTTATGACGGAGAATCCACTCTTGTAAGTGCAGAAGGAAATGCAGCCATGGCAGTAGGCGGTATGGGCGATCTTCTTGCAGGCATCATAGGCTCCTTTCTTGCACAGGGTATGAATTGTTCGCAGGCTGCAAGGATAGGTGTTTCGGTTCACGGCAGAGCCGGAGTTCAGGCGTCGGCAGACGGTTTTATCGGTACTCTTCCTACAGATCTGCTGCCCGGAATCAGACAGTTGGTTAATGTTTAGCTGGTATGACTGAATATAGAAAATTTTTAGAGAATGAGACGGAAACCGAGCTTGCGGGAGCATCGCTGGCCGGTGCCTGCATTCAGGGAGTTTGTGTTTATCTTACGGGGGATCTCGGTGCGGGCAAGACCACCTTCACCCGGGGGTTTCTTCGCAGACTGGGTCACAGCGGCAGCGTGAAGAGTCCCACCTATACGCTGGTGGAAAGCTACGACCTGGATATGTTCACTGTCTATCATTTTGATTTGTATCGCCTCAAGGATCCTGAAGAACTGGAGTTCATGGGGATTAGAGATTATTTTGACGGCCGATCTGTAGTTCTTGTGGAGTGGCCGCAGATGGGGGAAGGATATTTCCCGGAACCGGATATACGGATAGGTATTTCATATTTGGAAAGCGGCCGGGAAATCTGCATGACGGCAGTTTCCGATAAGGGCAAAAAAGTACTGGAGGGTCTGAATTGAGACAACTGATTATATTCCTGTTTCTGTTTTTATTCAGTTTCGATGCTTTTTGCAATGAGATTGTCCGCATACGTTCCACCGTTCAGCCGGATAAGACGCGTATTGTTTTTGATCTTGTCGATTCCCCGGTTCATAATCTGGTAAAAACCGCCCCTTATCATGTGGTGCTTGAGCTGAAAAATATTGAAAACGGCTCATCCCTTCCCGGAGTGGACAGAAATTTTGGAAAAATAGTTGAAAAGGTTGATGTTTCAAGAGAGGGTAAAACCGTACGCTACCATTTTATTCTTAAATGGGATGTGTCGCCGCTTGTTGGAAAACTGGCACCGCAGGCAAACTACACTCATCACCGCATATATCTTGATTTCCTTAACAGTCGCATAAACGGTGCAACCAGGAGCGAGGCCGAGAGGAACTCCGGCAGAACAGGAGTAGTATCTGCGGAAGGAGCGGATAAAAAAGAGAACGGGAAGGATCCTGCGGTCCGTGATGTCAGACCGGTATCCCCTGTTTCTTCTGGAAAAAACGAAACCGTTTCAAAGGAGAACATAAAGGTTCTTACTCCCGATGAGGCACGGTTGAAAAAGGAGCAGCTTCATGAGGCTAACATGAGGCATATGGAGGAACAGGAAAGAGCCGAGGCTGAAGCAAGGAGAAAGGCTGAAGCGGAGGCAAA
The DNA here is from genome assembly GCA_016284235.1 of Succinivibrionaceae bacterium. Taxonomy (GTDB): domain Bacteria; phylum Pseudomonadota; class Gammaproteobacteria; order Enterobacterales; family Succinivibrionaceae; genus UBA2804. Next base: position 77,470 of record JAEEOK010000018.1, on the reverse strand, counting down.
ACGCAAAGCCGAAGCAAGAGCAAAGGCCGAGGCCGATGCAAAGAGAAAGGCTGAAGCGGAGGAGAAACGCAAAGCTGAAGCAAGAGCAAAGGCTGAAGCCGATGCAAAGAGAAAGGCAGAAGCGGAGGAGAAACGCAAAGCCGAAGCAAGAGCAAAGGCTGAAGCCGATGCAAAGAGAAAGGCTGAAGCGGAGGAGAAACGCAAAGCTGAAGCAAGAGCAAAGGCTGAAGCCGATGCAAAACATAAAACAGAGGAAGAAGGACAGATTAAAGGCAGATGTAAAAAGAGAAAGGTTGTTATTGCCATAGATCCCGGACACGGAGGAAAGGATCCGGGAGCGTCCGGACCGTCCGGTCACAAGGAGAAGAATGTAACGCTGTCCATTAGCAGGAGACTGGCGAAACTGATAAACGCCACCTCTGATATGAAGGCTGTAATGATTAGAAATTCAGATATTTTTGTTGATCTGGATATGCGCTCTGAGAAGGCGAGAAAGGCGAATGCGGATATTCTCATATCAATTCATGCCGATGCCGCCGCCAACAAATCTGCAAGAGGAGCCTCGGTTCTTGTGCTTAATAATGACCGTGCAGGCAGAGAAAATCAGAAGATGAGCAATTCTGAGTCAAAGCATTCACTTCTGCTCGGCGGTGCAAGCGAGGTTCTTGAGGAAACAGCCGCCAACGGTGAAAGCAATGAATATATGAAAAATATGATAATCGATCTTACCTCCGGAAAGTCACGGGATTCCGGATATGATCTGGCGAACCGGATTATTACCTACTTTTCCAAGTTTGCAACTCTTCATAAATACCGACCTGATGAGAGATCTCTGGCGGTACTGAAGGCTCCTGATATACCTTCGATCCTGGTTGAAACCGGATTTATCTCCAATGAACGCGAGGAGAAGCTTCTGACTTCAGCAGACCATCAGAAAAAGATTGCAAATGCAATTTTTCAGTCGATAAGAGATCATCTTCGCGATCCACGTTACAGGGTTGAAAACTGCAGGTAGACGATATATGACCATAAGAATACTGTCTCAGCTCGTAACAAATCAGATTGCTGCAGGAGAGGTCGTCGAGCGTCCGGCATCTGTAATCAAGGAGATGGTAGAAAATTCTCTGGATGCGGGAGCCACAAAAATCGAGATTGAAATAGCCGGCGGAGGAAAGACGCTCATAAGGATCCGGGATAACGGATGCGGAATTCCCCGTGACGAACTGGTTCTGGCGCTTACCCGTCATGCCACCTCAAAGATTGTTGATGTGGATGACCTGTCTGCCATTGTAAGCTTCGGTTTTCGCGGAGAGGCGCTGGCCTCTGTGGCCTCTGTGTCGAGACTTACTTTGATCAGTAAACCTCATGAGCAGCCGGCCGCCTGGCAGATCAGGGCGGAGGGGGTTTTTGAAGAACCTGATATTCAGCCGGCATCCCATCCTGACGGAACAACAGTTATTGTCCGTGATTTGTTTTTTAACGTTCCTCCGAGAAGAAGATTTTTAAAGTCCGACCGTACTGAAATACAGCACATTGTTCATTTTTTTAAAACTTTTGCAATTGGAAATCCCGCAGTCGCCTTCACTCTGATCAGTGACGGCAGGACTTTGTACAGTCTTCCTCCTGCAGTTGAGGAAAAACAGAGACTTCAGCGTCTTAATACACTTTTCGGAAAGGGTTTTGCTGATAATCAGCTTAACGTCTACATGGTTAGAAACGGTATGACGCTGTCAGGTTTTGTTCTGCCTGCAAAACCGGATGAGAGCACGGATGTTGAAGTTCAGTTTCTTTTTCTGAACGGACGGCCCATAAGGGAGAAAAATACCATGCATGCCATTCGTCAGGCTTATGCAGGGTGCTACGGCAGGGATGTTAAGATCAACTATATACTGTTTCTTACCATGGATCCGTCGGAAGTTGACGTGAATGTGCATCCGACCAAGCATGATGTACGCTTTGTCAAACAGAGGGAGGTTCATGATTTCTTTGTAATTGCTGTTCAGCAGGCTTTGTCTGATGCCGGAATAGCAACGGAAGAAGGTGTGAAGGATAACGCCCACGCATATCAGAATCAGGAAGGCACTGCACAGCCGGGGACAGACGCCTGCGGTGAAGATTTTACTTTCGGCTCAGGCTCTATTGCAGATTATTCGTCCTGCTCACCTGGTTCAGGCAGTTTTGGAGGAACCTGCGGAACTTCCTCCGGTGCCGGCAAATCCTGCAGTGATTTTTCCCGTTCAGGACGTTTTTCCTCTTCTTCCGGTTCCTTCGGTGCATACACAGACTGGATGGGTGGTTTATCTGATCATGAAGGCAGGACGAATGTCTCAGATCCTGTTTTCCGGGAGGAGACTTTATCCTCATCCTCCGGTCAGCCAAAGGCTGTTATCTACGGAATCTGCGACAGCAGTGTATGTGCCGGATATGATCAGGATCTTTATGTTTTCAGAATGTCTGAAATGGACAGACTGCATCTTAAAGAAGTGTATCGAACCGGTGCCCTTTCTTCAGCTCTTATTGTCCCTGTTCAGATAAAACTTGAGTCTGCTCAGATTGATGCAATGAAGCAGAATGAGAAAATTCTTATATCACTGGGATTTTCCGTTCAGTTTAAGGGAAATTCGTTAAGGATCGTCTGTGTGCCAGACTGTCTGCGGCGCTACGATATTGCCGGAATCATGTCGGCGTTTTCAGAAGCTGTCACCGGGTGCAGCGATGAAGAGTCTCTCCGGACTGCTGTGATTGACGCCGCTGTTAAAAAGCGATCCTATACTCTCGTTGATGCGGTGAATCTTTTTTTTAATTCCGGAATTAACCTTGATGATTTTTTCTCCGGTCAGAAGGAAGTGAGCAGGATCAGCGTTGAGCAGCTGATAAAGGATCGCAATGCAGTATAACAACAGATTCATTGTATGTCTCATGGGCCCTACTGCCTGCGGGAAAACCGAGCTGGGTATCAGACTGGCGCAGGAGCTTGATACGGAAATAATAAGTGTGGATTCGGCACTGATATACCGCGGAATGGATATAGGCACGGCAAAACCGTCCATGGAGGAGCGCCGGGGAATCGTACATCACCTTATTGATATAAGAGATCCTGCGGAATCCTATTCCGCTGCAGATTTCCGAACGGATGCGCTGAAACTGATTGCCGATATTCAGGGCAGAGGCAGAATTCCTCTGCTGGTCGGCGGAACGATGCTTTATTTTAACGCCCTTCTGGGAGGCATCTCGGATTTGCCTCAGTCTGATCCTCAGATAAGGCAGCAGCTGCAGGAGCAGGCCGACAGGGAAGGTATAGAAAAGCTTCATGAGAGACTGAAAAGCGAGGATCCCGTATCTGCAGACAGGATTAGATCAGGTGACGTACAGAGGATCCTGCGGGCTCTTGAGGTTAAGCTTATAACCGGAAAAACAATGACTGAACTTACCAGTGAGAACCGGTGCACTCCGTTTTCCCAGTCTTCCGTCCAGATTGCTCTTATGCCGCAGGACAGGGAGGAACTGCGCAGGAAAATAGGTGAACGCTTTGACAGAATGATTGAAAGCGGTTTTGTCCGTGAGTGTGCGGACCTTTATGAACGCTCTGAATTAAGTCCCGAGCTTCCGAGTATGCGTGCCGTCGGGTACCGCCAGTGCATTCAGTATCTTGACGGAAAAACGGACATGGATGAGATGATTTTCAGGGCCAAGGTTGCAACCTGCCAGCTGGCCAAACGCCAGATAACGTGGCTCAGAGGATGGAAATATCCTCTTGTCAGGCTGAACCCGGGGGATGGTTCCAATTTTGATTCCGCCATGCTTGCAATCAACAGACTCCGTTTCTGTGCTGAAACAGAGTCTTCTGATCTGAAAGCCGGTAAATTGTCTGATTACTGATTTTAGGATTCAGACGTCAGTGTTTTGTCTTGATCTTAAATACTACTTGATGTAACAGTTAAACTGTGTTACAAAAAATTATTGCTCTAACCGGATTTATGTGCGTTGTTATTTTTCGCACGTTTTGATTTCTTTTTAATCAAGAGGATCCGACAGGATCTGAACACGGTGACAGCATAAATACTTGCCGATAATTATAACGAGAGGTGCATGGTATGAATGCTAAAGGTCAGCTTATCCAGGATCCGTTTCTCAATGAGATCCGTCGTGAGAAAATTCCTGTTTCTATTTTCCTTGTGAACGGAATTAAGCTGCAGGGTTTTGTGGAGTCTTTTGATCAGTTTGTCGTTCTTCTCAAGAACAATGTATGTCAGCAGATGGTGTACAAGCATGCCATATCGACAATCGTTCCGGCAAAACCGATTCACGTTTTTCGTTCGGAAAGTGATGCTGCTGATTCTGGGTCTGTGTAGTTTTATGCTGGTTTTGTTTTTTGGTGACTGTCTTGAGTAGTACGGAAAAACTCAAGGCGGTTCTTGTTCATTCTGAAATATTGTCAAATGCCGAGGAGTGCGAGGATCTTTCCGAGCTTCGTCTCCTTGCTCTTTCTGCAGATCTTCAAATATGTGATGTTATGATCTGCCGCCGCAATCTGCCTAATCCGAGATTTTTTATAGGTTCCGGCAAAATTGAAGAACTAAAGGCGCTTGTTGCGGCTGTTTCTGCAGACATAGTGATTCTCAACAATCACCTGACTCCGGCCCAGGAGAGAAATATCGCAAAGGAGGCAGGATGCAGAGTAATCGACCGTACAGCACTCATTCTTGAAATTTTCGCACAGCGCGCACGCACCTACGAGGGCAAACTGCAGGTGGAGCTGGCGCAGCTTAAGTACAAGTCGACCCGTCTGGTTCGCGGATGGACTCACCTTGAACGTCAGAAGGGCGGTTTCGGTCTGCGCGGCGGTCCCGGTGAAAAGCAGCTTGAACTTGACAGGCGCGAGCTTAATGAGCGTATCTTCGTTATAAAAAAGGAACTGGAGCGGGTCAAGGTTCAGCGTGAATCAGGAAGAAAATCAAGGCAGAAGAGAGAAATTCCTGTGCTGTCCCTGGTAGGGTATACCAATGCAGGTAAATCAACCCTGTTCAACCGTCTTACCTCGTCAGATGTTTATGCTGCAGATCAGCTTTTTGCAACTCTTGATCCGACATTGAGAAAACTGTCTCTTCCGGCAGGCGGAACCGTGATATTCGCCGATACGGTAGGCTTTATCCGGCATCTGCCTCACGACCTGGTCGCTGCTTTCAGGGCGACTCTGCAGGAAACAAGGGATGCTGCTCTTCTGCTTCATGTTGTAGATGCCTGTGACGACAGAATGAAGGATAATATCGAGCAGGTTAGGCTGGTGCTTGAGGAGATAGGTGCCGGTGAAGTGCCGACTCTAACTGTTTACAATAAAATTGATCTGAATGACAGTCTTGAGCCTCATGTGGAATATGATGATTCCGGACGTCCGGCTGCGGTGTGGGTGTCGGCTTCAACGGGTGCCGGCATAGATCTCCTGCTTGAAATTGTTACTGAACTCATAAGGAAAAATATAGTAGAATTACAACTATTGCTTCCTTTGTCGGCAGGCAGAATCAGAGCAGAACTGTACCGGCAGCATGCCGTTATTGCTGAAACTTTTACGGAGCAGGGAGAAAATCTGCTGTCTGTCCGTATGCCCGAGGCTGATTTTAATCAGCTGGATAAAAGAAATGACAATGCTTTAAGTAGATATTTAGTAAGGAATAAGTAGATATGCCTTGGAAAAAACCAAGCGATGCACCGTCCGGAACAGGGAACTCGGGCGGTTCAAGTTTTAATATGAATTTTCTCAGCGGCAATAAGGTCGTGTTCATGGTGGTTGCCGGTCTGCTGGTGGCTTTGTGGGTTCTGAGCGGTTTTTATACAATTACCGAATCTGATCGCGGTGTGGTTCTGCGTTTCGGCAAGTACGTCAATACTGTTCAGCCCGGTCTTAACTGGAAGCCGACGTTCATAGACAAGGTGTATCCGGTTAATATTACCACCGTGCAGTCCTTTTCCTCCTCCGGCATGATGCTTACCAAGGATGAGAATGTTGTGGTGGTTGAGCTTAATGTTCAGTTCAAGGTATCTGATGCCTACAAATATCTTTTTTCAGTTACCAATCCCAAGGAAAGTCTAATGCAGGCAACCGACAGCGCTCTGCGCTATGTTGTCGGTCACACAACAATGGATGATGTTCTGACCAAGGGACGTCAGAAGGTGAAGCAGGATACCTGGGGAGCCATGGAGGCTATCATAAAGCCGTATGATATGGGTGTTACCATACTTGACGTTAATATGCTTCCTGCAAGGGCTCCGGACCAGGTTAAGGATGCGTTTGATGACGCTATAGCGGCCCAGGAGGATGAACAGCGCTATATCCGTGAGGCCGAGGCTTATGCCAGAGAGGTCAAGCCTAAGGCTGTGGGCAAGGTTCAGCGTCTGGGTGAAGAGGCCGAGGCATACAGACAGAAGGTTGTGCTTGATGCTGAAGGCGAGGTCGCGAGATTCAAGGCAATTCTTCCCGAGTACAACAATGCTCCTACTCTTACAAAGAAGCGTATCTATCTTGAAACAATGGAGGAGATTTATTCCTCGAACAACAAGGTTATGATTGATCTGCCGGAGGACGGTTCCGGATCTCTGATCTATCTTCCTATAGATAAACTTACGGAAACGCCAGCGAAAAATGCTGAAGGAGTAAAAAAATAATGCAGAAGTTTTTAATTGTTCTGATAGCTCTTGCCGCAGTTCTTGCAGCTTCCGTTTTCACTGTGCGTGAGGGGCAGGTCGGTATTGTATTCCAGTTCGGCAAGGTTGTTCGTGAAAGCGGATCTGATGATGAGAATGCAATGCCTAAAATCTACCAGCCGGGACTTCACTTCAAACTTCCTCTGATAGAGACAGTCAAAACCCTTGATGTGAGGGTTCAGTCTATGGAATCATCCGCAGATCGTTTTGTAACATCCGAGAAGAAGGATCTGATTATTGATTCCTATGTAAAGTGGCAGATTGAGGATCCTGCAAAGTTCTTTCTTACCACCAACGGCGGTGATTACGTTATTGCATCTGATTTGCTTAAAAACAAGATAAGCAACGGTCTTCGTTCGGAAATAGGAAGCCGCACCATAAAGGAGATTGTATCCGGAGAAAGAGCTGAGGTTATGCAGAGCGCGCTTCTCAATTCCGCAAGTTCCTCGGAGCTGGGCATCAGGGTAATCGATGTCAGAATAAAGCAGATAAACCTTCCGCTTGAGGTTTCGAATTCCATATTTGAACGTATGCGTGCAGAGCGTAATGCCGTTGCCAAGGAGCACAGAGCCCTCGGAATCAAGCAGGCTGAATTCATTCGGGCCGAGGTGGACAGAGAGGTTGAGGTTATGATTGCGGCCGCTCAGAAAAATGCCAAGGAGGTAAAGGGTGCCGGAGACGCGCAGGCGGTAAAGATTTATGCGGATACCTACAAACTGGATCAGAATCTTTTCAATTTCCTCAGGAGCATGAGTGCATACAAGAAGAGTATGACAAGCGGCAGCAACATAATAGTTGTAAAACCTGACGGCGAGTTCTTTGAAAATTTCGATTCGGTGAAATAGTTCGAAGTCTGTACAAAAATTATCTGCAGATAGTTCCCGTTTTGATGTAAAAAGACGGGAACTGTTGCTGATTATATTTTGTCGGTGCAAGAACGGTCAATTTGTAGTAGAATGTTTGTATCATTTTTGTGTGAGAATAGGGTAAATGAGTCAAAATGTAGTAGTTCTCGGAACCCAGTGGGGCGATGAGGGAAAGGGAAAAATTGTTGATTTACTTGCAGAACGTGCAAAGTACGTGGTTAGGTATCAGGGCGGTCATAACGCCGGTCATACTCTGGTTGTAAACGGCAAGAAGACAGTGCTGCGTTTGATTCCTTCCGGTATTCTTCACGAGAATGCAATCTGTGTGATCGGCAACGGTGTGGTTTTAAGTCCCGAGGCTCTGATGTGTGAGATCGGTGAACTCGAGAGCTGCGGTGTGAATGTAAGATCGCGTCTTCGTATTTCCGATGCCACGTCTCTTATAATGCCGTATCATGCCGCACTGGATCATGCAAGAGAAAAGGCTCTCGGCAGCAAGGCTATAGGCACTACCGGCAAGGGAATCGGTCCTACCTATGAGGACAAGGTAGCACGTCGCGGTCTCAGAGTCGGGGATCTGCGTGATATGGATTCCTTTGCCGAGAAGCTGAAGTCAGTAATGGATTATCACAATTTTGTTCTCAGGAATTACTATCATGCCGATGAGGTTTCCTACGAGGAGACTTTGAACAAGATGAAGGAGTACGCTCCTGTTATTACCGGCATGATCTGCGATGTCACTCTGCTTCTTGATGAGGCCAGACGCAATGGCGAGAAGGTGATGTTTGAAGGCGCCCAGGGTACATTCCTTGATATCGATCACGGCACATTCCCTTATGTTACATCCTCTAACACTGTTTCAGGCGGTGTATGCACGGGAGCCGGATACGGTCCGCTCAATGTTGATTACGTTCTGGGCATAGCAAAGGCCTATACCACGAGAGTCGGAGGAGGACCTTTCCCTACAGAGCTTAATGATGAGATCGGTGACTATCTGTGCACAAAGGGCAGAGAATTCGGTTCTGTTACCGGCCGCCGCCGCCGCTGCGGATGGTTTGATGCTGTTGCCATGAGAAGATCCATAATGATCAATTCTCTCTCGGGTCTCTGTCTGACCAAGCTTGATGTTCTCGATGAACTTGATGAAATTAAGATATGTGTGGCTTACCGCAAGAACGGTGAACTGATTAAATCATCGCCTATGGCTGCAGCTGATTATGAGGGAATTGAACCTGTTTATGAGACAATGCCCGGCTGGAAGCAGTCGACCTTCGGTGTGAAATCCATGGATGAACTTCCTGAAGCAGCAAAGAATTATATCAAGAGATTATTGGAGGTTACAGAAATGTCACTGGCAATAATTTCTACAGGACCTGATCGTGATGAAACGATAGTTCTTCACGATCCTTTTGATTTTGAATGAATTAATTTAAGCTGAAAAAAACAAAATTTTAAATTTCGTAATTTCCTTAGATTACATTGATTACAATGCAGTTGTTGGAAAGTCTTCCTAAGTAAGAGGATTTTCCGATATTTGTAATTTGGTGTATTTATGCGTGCCCCTGTTTCAGGTGGTGGTCAGTATAGTACTTGGGTGCATTGTAATTGATTGAAATTTTGTCCAATGTACTCGGCGTGAATGATTAATATTTTTTAGTTTAGTAGTCTGACTGCTTATTTGGGAGAGTGAATATGGTAAAAAAGGCTAATACAGAGAATACGAAAAATACTCTGAATATTGATTTTCTGAATCGATTGTGTGCCGTCGGTCAGGAAGGCATGAGCTATGATGATATATGCGACGCATTCAATATCAACAAGAGAACTGCTCAGAGATGGGTGACTACGGTAATGAGACTTTTCCCTAACTATCTTATGGTCAGGAGAGCAAACCGGAACAAGTATTTCAGTGTTGATTTTACCAAGAATTCTAACTACAGTTTTGATTTTACGCCGTCAGATGCAAGTTCTTTGAAGAGTGCGATTGATTTGTTTGAAAAGTCGCCTGAACTCCTGGGCGCTGATTCCGAGGCCGTCAGAGCTGATCTCAAGAGACTTCATTCCAAAATAACAGCTTCTGATGATTCAGAGAAGAAGAAGAGCAGTTACGAGTCAAATACCGAGGCTACGCTTCGCAGCAAGTCAAGCGTTGTGCGTTTCCGCGGTCCTCATTTTGATGTTGATGAGGCTCTGGTAAGCCGTCTGAATACTTATATATATGATCACTGCGTGTGTCAGATCTTTTACAAGAGCAATAATGCTCCGGATGGCAAGATGTATCTTGTGGCACCTATCGGATTCCTGTACGGCAATACCCAGTATCTGGTTGCCAAGGTTGTTCCGGAGGAGCTTATTAATGAGCTGACCAAGGACGCCAATATTGTTCACATGGAGGAATCAGATATTGACGTGATCCGCGGCAACAAGGGATCAGAGACACTCTACAGATTCTTTAAACTCAGCAATATAGTAAGCTGCCTTGATTATAAAAAGGCTGATACCCGCCGTCCGTATCATCGCAGAGCGCCTGACGGAAGTGTTATCGGTCTTGTTCAGCCTAGAAAGGTTCTTCCGCCTAAGAATATTTACTTCGCTCTGGATCCGAAGGAGACTGTGGATAATATAATCTACAACAGCTTTGGAATCTTCCTGAGCAATGAAGTGCATCATATGAAGTGGCGTTTTGATGTTTATGCATCCTCCCATCTGAATAACTATCAGTTTGTAACACCGTCAGAGAGACAGAAGATCTCAAAGGATATTGAAGGACGCATCACAGTTGAATTTGATGCCTGCGGTGTTGCCGAGATGAAGTGGTTCCTGGACAAGTTCGGCAGTCATGTTGAGGTGCTTGAGCCTGTGAACTGGAAGGAAATTGTTGAAAAGGAAATGTCATCCAATGATATTCTTCCTGTCTGATTGACAGTCAGATTAATGACAGTTTTTATCAAGGCCGGTGTTTTCTCCTTCACCGGCTTTTTTAGTCCCGTTTAAGTTTGTCAGTTTGTTCTGGCGATGTCGCCTATCTGAATATTGCTGTCAGGCTTTGTTTTATCTCCGGGCACGAGAACGGCACTGTCCGGGAAAACCTTCTGAACTACATACTCTCCTGTCAGCTGATTGCTGTTGAGTCTCTGATGGCGCATTCTGTCGTAATAATTTGCTGAAAGCTCAATCGTAAGCCGATCCCCTGGATTGAGGTTGTTGCTGCTTCCGGCATTTATATGATATCTGCCGTTATCTACGCGTATGATACTGGCATTCAGACTCTGGCACATGGCTTCTCTGGATATTTCCGCAATTGCTCCTGTAACCATGTTGCCGATTTTTTTACCGTACTCAGTCTTCCAGAATCTGTTGCCTCTTACATCCACATTATCCCGTTTGTCAAAATCCCATTCGGCTATATCAGAGTAGTTTTTGGCAAAAACCAGTTCTCCGGTGTAGCCGTTTACCAGATATACGGAGAATGATATATTCCGTTTATAATTGTTGAACAGCTGTGTAAACGCATTGCCGTCCGGATCTTCAAATCCCAGATCTCTTATGGAGCCAAGAAGTAGATACTGACTGTCCGTGATCCGCGCAAGATGCCGGATTTGCTCCTTCATATCTGAATGCTCATATTCGATTAATCTCAGATCAATGCGGTAGTTGCGATCTATCCACGGCTTGGTGTTGAAAACCTCTTTGTTAAGCATAAGTCTGCTGTGAAATTGACGGGTAAGCTCACGGTTGAAGTCATGCAATTGACGTTCGCTGTTGTCAGCCTGTCCCTCGTCATAACTGAAGAGTATCGGAGTGATGGTCTTTGCATACTGCTTGCCCCTGCATACTCCCGCTTTGTTATAAATGTCGGCCTTTATTGTGACTTCGATGTAATCACCGTGATCCTTCTGCTCAATGACATTGTACCTTCTGATTTTGCTGTCTGAACTCATTCTGATATTATGTATTGTGAGTCTGCCGTTTTTTGCACTCTGTTCCGTAGATATTTTTGCACCGCTCTGGAGCAAAGCCTGCCTGAGAGCCTCTTCAATAGCTTTGTTTCGCGCGTCGGCCTTGTTGCCTTTTATGACAGGCGCCGTGCCGGTGGCTGTAAAAATTTCTGCACAGGATACGGAGGTAAAGAGCATAAAAAAAATGAATATCAGACTTTTCATTGAAGTTTCCTCTTATATTATTTACATGCCGGTTTGCAATTATAGTGCCATTTTGGAGTCGGCGCGGGTGATCTTTGAGTCGCAGGTACGTTATTTTTTGTAGTTATGATTTGCAGTATAACTGTTCAGTTTAAATATTGGCAGACATATTGCATGAGATTGGTAAACTGTTTGTTTATTATAGTATTCTGGCAAAAAATGCCGATTGGGAGTGTTTATGCACAAGTATGCTCAGATCCTGATGGTAACTGTCCTTTCCTCGATTTTCGGGGCGGGCTGTGCCAATGTTAATTATCCTGTTCAGACCAAACCTGAAAATGTGGTGACAGTTCCGCGTGGCGACGTGCATAGATATGATGATCTTGATTACAGGGGACTTGAGCTGAACACTATTGTCAGCCGTATGGCGGATCAGCTTGAGCGATACAAGGTTTCTCATATTGAGGATCTGTCCAAACTGGCAATTATTACCTTCGTGGATGTTTCAAGTTATAAAAGACCCAATGAGCTGGGCAGAGTTATAGCCGAGGATTTTATTCATGAAATGCACAGGCGCGGAGAGAATGTCTACGAGCATCACCTGATAGGCTATGTGGAGGTTACTCCGGAGGGAGATATTATGCTCAGCCGCAATGCCAGAGAGCTGGCAAGAAAAATGGCTGTTTCCAGATTTCTTATCGGTACGCTGTCGCGGAACAGAGAAGGGTATGTAGTAAACGCCAGAATAGTCAGTCTTAAAAATAACCTGGTGGAATCAACAGCCGTGGGTATTGTGCCCTACAGCCTTGTACCATCGCATTCAGCAGGCGTGTCAAATCAGAAAAGGACCGCCGTCGTAAACCGTAATCAGAGCAGAATGTCAGGCGGTATGATTGTCAGAGAGGATCCTTCCGCCAGAATGATCCGTCAGTCTTCTGTAAAGTAGGAGTAGTATATGAAACGATTAGCTGCATCAGTGTTTGTCTGCTGTGCTCTCATGCTGGGACTGCAGGGATGTTCCGTATTTCATGATACCGCCTCGGATGACGGAGTTGTGTATGGCGACGGAAAGTTTCCTGTACTTACAGCTACAGGTTACTCAATTGTCAGTCAGCAGCCCGGCAAGACCAGGGATCAGAAGATAATTGAGGCCATGCGGGCATCCAAGCTTGACGCCTACCGGGAACTGACGGAACAGGTTTACGGAATTCAGATTGACAGTTATACGACTCTCAGAGATTACATACAGACAGATGAGCAGCTTGATGCTTCTGTCAGCGGACTGCTAAAGGGTGCAAAGGTTGTGCGTACCTATCCTTTAAGCAGCAACGTGTATGCCACGGAACTGTCTCTTGATACAAAGACACTGTATCGCATGTATCAGATTCGTGGCGCTCTGTAGAAGAACGGGAGATTTGTGCAAATCAGCACTGGATATCCATGCCTGACGATGAGCTTGAATGGGTTGAACCCTTGTCGTCATAGGTAAGACTGTTGCGATCCTTGATTTTTGAAAGTGTCATGCCGAGACGGCGGTTGGATGCGATGGAAAGCTGTATAAGTCTGCCGTTCACTGCATTCTGCCGCTGGCAGTTTTCCAGCATCTTCTGTATACAGGCCACATGCTCCCTGTATGTTGTTTTCAGTTCATCCCTTTCAGGGAGTTTCCCGATGGCCTCATCATTGGCGTTCAGTTCATTGAGAAGTTTCTGCTTCTGCTGGCTGATCTGAGGCAAAGAAAAAGCCTGCCGGTTTTTCAAAGCGGCAAACTCATCCTTTAGAAGTTTATCAAGTTTATTCAGGATCTGCTTTTGTCGTTCAAGCAGTACAGGCAATGTCTGGGGCAATCACATCTCCGTATCAACCGTAAAGCGCTGCGAGACTGGTTTCAAATCCAACCATTTTTTCAGCTATTGCCTCACCGTCAACTTTGTAAGAACCGTTGCTGATTGCTGATTTTATGGCAGATACCTTCCCCATATCAACATCGGGGGACGCCTTGATTTTTGACTGAATACCGGCAAGTTTCTGAGCCTGTGCTGTAATTTCAACAGAATCCTCGGTTATGGTGCCGGATGATCTGACTGAACCGGATGCTGCATTTCTGCCTGATCCCTTTGTGCTGTGTACAGTACTGCCGTTTATGAGCGGATTGTTGGCAATACCGTTTGATACGTTGTTTACTGCCATGATGTGCTCCTGTTTATCAGTAGTTTGTTCATAGTTTCTACAGAAATTCTCCTTCAAAGGTTTTATCGGCCCGGTTAAAGTTTCCTTTAGTGTTTTTTACCGTTTTTTCTTGGAATGATGAAGTGATCCTCGTTTCTGCCGGCGGATCTGTCTCTGTGCATAAATTTCACTTTACATCAATTCTGACACGCTTTACACCTATAACTCTTCCTGTGACATCCTTGTTTGAAATAAGATTCTTCACTTTTATGCTGGAGTTGAGACTTCCGTCCTGCAGTGCTCTTGCCTGCACCTTGATTGTCACCTCTCCGGTTCCTGCCTCCAGATCCACTATGTCGTCCTTGCATACCAGACAGATCTGGCTGTTTCTGACAACTGCACCGGCAGGAAGTTCTCTTTTGGCTTTTGCTCCGGCCACAAGTTGAGGATCTGTAAAATAATTGCCGCGCAGATTCTTTTTATCAATCTGGGATATTTCTATGCAGTCGCTTGTAATAGTCTGATTTTTGCTGACAGGAACAGTCAACGTTACCGCAGGAGAAGTATAGATGATTTTTACAGGTACGACTGCATTCCATTTTTTTTCACCGCCCGAGCAGGTCAGCCTAACACTGTTGCTGAATCGCGAGAGATCCTTCTTTACAAGTTCTATATCCAGATCCCCGTCACATTCGTCAATTCTCTGTCTTTTTTCAATATCAGAAATTTTGATCTGAGCATTTACATTGTCGCCGAGCTCTTCGGCAATTCTGTCTGTTATATACTCTTCGATCATGGTAGTTATTTCCGCGGCTGTTTCTTCGGATACATTCGCGCAGGCACAGGAGACGGAGAGCAGACCGCAAAGCAGTGCTGCATTCATATTACTGATATTTGACATATGAACTCCTGTTGATCCGTTTCCTGAAGTAAACCGCATGATCCGTATATGCCAGGATCGTACCATATTTCACCGGTTATTTAACACCCGGTTTATTTTTAATTCGCATAAACAGAAAAGTTGCTTGTTCTCACAAAAAGAAAATAAAGGCAACAAATAAACAATAATGGTTAACTACCTAACAGATTTTATACTCACATTTTGTTGTAATCTAATCTAGAAGTGGCATTTGTCCGGACGGGGTTCGCCTGGCAGGGTATTAAGAGTCTCGTTGCTTTCGGCTGGAAAATTTACCGGGTGAATGTCGTATGGTTGGCAGATTCTTGTCAGTGTATCGTTTGGTGGCTTTGCATGCCTGAATGGAGCGTTTGATATGGCAGGTGTATTGGATTCCGTTAATCAGTTGACAGAACTGGTAGGTCAGAACCGGATGGAACTGCTTCTGTTTCATCTCAACGGAAGAAAGCAGCGTTACGGAATCAACGTATTCAAGGTTCGTGAAGTTCTCCGCTGTCCGCATCTGACTGTAATGCCGAAGCTTCACAGATTTGTACGCGGTGTTGCCCATATAAGAGGACAGACAGTTTCCATTATTGATTTGGGAATGGCTACAGGTGCTCCGAAGATAGAGGATTTGTCCAAGGCGTTTGTCATTATTGCAGAATACAACCGTTCGGTGCAGGGTTTTCTTGTCGCTGCGGTTGACAGAATTCTGAATATGAACTGGTCATCGATAGTTCCTCCTCCGAAGGGTGTCGGCAAGCAGAATTACATGACGGCTGTTACCGAAATTGACGGTGAACTTGTTCAGATCCTTGATGTTGAGAGGATACTTGATGAGATTTCTCCTATCAATACAGAAGTTTCCCAGACTGTGGTGCAGGAGACTGTAAAAACCACCAGAGAGATCAATCTTGCCGAGCTTCCGGTTCTTGTGGCTGATGACTCATCGGTTGCACGACGCCAGGTTCAGAAATCCATGGAGGCTATCGGTATTCACTGTCTTCTTGCAAAGAACGGCCGGGAAGCTCTTGACATGCTTAAGGATATGAGTACCAAGGGACCTATCAACGAGCAGCTTCTTATGGTTATCTCCGATATTGAAATGCCGGAGATGGATGGATACACCCTTACTGCATCAATCAGGAATGATCAGGCTCTCAAGGATGTGGAGGTTATTCTTCATACATCCCTGTCTGGTATTTTTAATCAGAATATGGTTAAGAAAGTCGGAGCAAACAATTTTATTGCCAAATTTAATCCTGATGAACTTGCAAAGGCAGTGAGAGATGTTCTCAAAGCCAAGCAGGGGCAGATGGCGATGATGGCCAAGTAGTTTCCGGTTTTGGTGTTTTTTTTAAATGGCTGATAATATAACGCGAGAGCAGTACGAGAAATTCTGTTTATTTCTTGAGGATCACAGCGGTATAGTGCTTGGTCCGAGCAAGCAGTACCTTGTGGTAAGCAGACTGACACCGCTGATTTCAGAATTCAATATGTCTTCTCTGTCTGAGTTGCTTGAAAAAACTCAGAACACCTTTCAGCGTCAGCTGAGGATGAGAGTTATTGACGCCATGACTACAAATGAAACATTGTGGTTTCGTGACAACTATCCCTACAATATGCTCAAAAACAAGCTTCTGCCGGAGTTTGCAAATGAAAAGCCTCACGGAACCATCAGAATATGGTCGGCGGCCTCGTCCTCGGGACAGGAGCCTTATTCCATAGCCATGACGTGTTTTGAAACTACTATTCCGCGCTTTAAAACACCTATGGGCGTTCAGATTATCGGTACCGATATTTCTCCTACCATGCTTTCTCACTGCAAGTCGGGCGTTTATGACTATATAGCATTGAACCGCGGTCTTTCTCCTGAGAGAAAGCGTCATTTTTTCACCAAGATTGATGATCAGAACATGGTCATCAACGATCAGATTAAACGGCTGGTTACATTCAAGCACCTTAATCTGCTTGAAAGTTATGCGGGTATGGGCAAGTTTGATATCATCTTCTGCCGCAATGTTCTGATTTATTTCTCCCCTCAGGTAAAGTCAAAGATTATAAATCAGATGGCTGACTGCCTTAATCCGCGTGGATATCTTTTCATGGGTGCATCTGAGGCCATGACAGGTCTCTGCGACCGCTTTGAAATGATCCGGTGCAATCCGGGCATAGCCTACCGTCTCCTTTAATTTTCATGTTTGCACAGTGTGGATATAAGATCCGCCGCTTGATAATCCCGTTGTGTGAGAACGGGAGCGTCTCTGCTGTCATGCTAAACATGGCAGATCTCTGAATTCCGGTGCTGGTACCCTGAATAAAGGCTTGCTGTCGGCAGCATGAACAGACAAACAGAGCAGTGCATTCGGAAATATAAACCTGCGCTGAAAAGCCGGAGTAGTCAGTTTTCCTTAGGATCGTGCAGGACGCAGCTGCTGTGCAGCGGTCTTTGAAGCAGTAATCCCGCGGCTTTAGCCGTGTGGAGTATCAATAAAACTTGATTTATATCACATTTTTCTGTATATTGCTCTGCACGGGCGCAGCCCTTCACTTCGTTTATTTCTTTTTTTTCTTTTAGGCCGGCCAATTATGCAGGGATTTTGGCAGAGCCTTTCTTTGTGTTGACTGGTGTTTTATGTCTGAAGAAATTTCTAATACTGAAGCTCTTTCATCTTTTGCTGATCTGCAGCTTGATCAGAGAGTTTACCGCGCTGTATGCGATCTCGGCTTTGAGTCGCCGTCAAAAATACAGGAGCAGGCCATACCTGTTCTTCTTACCGGAGCTGATCTTATCGGTCAGGCACAGACGGGTACGGGAAAAACCGCCGCCTTTGCTCTTCCGCTTCTTTCCAAGCTCGATGTTAATCAGAAGGAGGTCCAGGCGCTGATCCTCACTCCTACCCGTGAGCTTGCAATTCAGATTGCTGAGGCATGTCAGAGCTTTGCCAAGTATATGGAAAATTTTCATATTCTTCCCATTTACGGCGGAGCCTCATATGATTCTCAGATCAGAGCGCTGAACCGCGGTGTTCAGATTGTGGTCGGAACTCCCGGCAGAGTGATGGATTTAATCCGCAGGGAGAAACTTGATTTGTCAGCTCTGAAAACCCTGGTGCTTGATGAGGCTGATGAAATGCTTAATATGGGTTTTATCGAAGATATTGAGTGGATTATTACTCAATGTCCGCAAAACAGGCAGATTGCTCTGTTTTCGGCTACTATGCCGGATGCTATACGCAAAGTCGCCACCAGTTATCTTCATGAGCCGAAGGAAATCCGCATTGCCTCAAAGACAACTACCGCGTCAACTGTACGCCAGCGCTTCTGGTATGTTTCCGGACTACATAAGATTGATGCCATGGTTCGTCTGCTTGAGGTGGAGCCGTATGAGGCTGTGCTTGTTTTTGTTAAAACAAAGACTGATGCGGATGCTGTTTCTCTGAAACTCTCGGCCCGGGGTTTCACATCCGAGGCGCTTCACGGTGATATTCCTCAGAAGATCCGTGAAAAGATCGTGGATAAACTGAAAAACGGTCAGATTGATATTCTTGTTGCCACTGATGTTGCCGCCCGCGGTCTTGATGTGGATCGTATTACCCACGTTGTCAATTATGATATTCCGTATGACGTTGAATCTTATGTTCACCGCATCGGCAGAACCGGAAGAGCAGGCAGAGCAGGCGATGCAATTCTGTTTGTTTCTCCGCGTGATCGTAAAATGCTCAGAATTATTGAACAGACCACAAGACAGAAAATTGAACCTATGCTGATGCCTTCAAACGAGGATATCAACAGGCACCGTGTAAATGCTTTCAAGCGCAAGATTATGGATCGGCTTGAAGAGGAAAGAGATGATCTTGATGATTTCCGGGAACTGATCGGTGAACTGCTCAGTGATGAATCTGTTGATTCAGTGGAGCTGTGCACAGTTCTTGCGAGAATGGCCAATAATGACGAGCCTCTGGTAAGAGAAGGCGATGACGAACCGGTTCAGAAGGAAATGTCTGATGACAGTTCGGGTCACAGGAGTGAAACGCGGGAAATCAGTGATAAGGCCGAGCCGCTTAAGGATTTTCCTGACATAGAAATGTGCCGCTACCGCCTCAGTGTCGGTCACTGCGACGGTGTCAAGCCGGGTCAGATTGTGGGGGCAATTGCCAATGAGGGTGATATAGACAGCTGCTATATTGGTCATATTGATATTTACGGAACATTTTCTACCGTGGATCTTCCGGTTGTTCCTGATCATGTCAGAGCTGTTCTTCAGAAAACAAGAGTATGCGGAAGATGTCTGGAACTGAGGGAATTCACAAAGGAAAATCCTGGAAAGAGTTCCAGATCAAGAGGCAAACCTTTTGCCAGTGAAAAGAAAATTCCGGGAAAGCGCAGACTGAGCACAAGAAACGGTGATTTTGAGCGTACAGGACGCAGAAAAAAATCCAGATAGTGTGAAGCAGCGTCTGATGGTAATAGAGATCCGCGCATACGGATCTTTTTTTTTTGTATGTTTTTAAGCATTGCCGGATAGCCGGATCAGCTGATGCATCCGGTTCGATCAGGGTAAAAAAAAGGCCTGCCACTTAGCAGACCTTTATGATCAGGAGGAAATATATGAAACAAAAAACTTGCATTCACATAGGTAGACAAATCAAATCTAAAAAAGTTCCATGTTTCTTAAAAAAAAATTAAAATTTATTTTATGAATTGAAAATACTGTGCATCACCGTACTTTTCGAACATAAAAAAGGAACGCAGTGCGTTCCTTTTCAGATGAGCTGATGCAATCCGGATTACCGGCTTGTCAGATAGGATATAACTTCCTCAGCTGCAATACCCTTCTTTTCGCCAGTGTAGCGATCCTTTATCTCAACTGTTCCTGCTGCGAGATTCTTTGCTCCCACTATTATCATTTCCGGAATACCGATGAGCTCTGCATCGGCAAACATAACACCCGGTCTTTCTGCACGATCGTCATAAAGCACGTCTATGCCTGCGGATACAAGATCCTTATACAGCTTTTCACAGTATTCCTTCACATCCGGTGACTTGTGCATATTCATAGGAATCAGAGCCAGATCAAACGGAGCTATCTGTTTTGGAAGTGTTATGCCGTGTTCGTCATGATGCTGCTCAATGGCTGCCGCAACTACTCTTGTAACTCCGATACCGTAGCATCCCATTTCCAGGATCACAGACTTTCCTTCATCGTTAAGGACTGAACAGTTCATTGCCTCGGAGTATTTTTTTCCGAGCTGGAAAATATGACCAACTTCAATACCGCGCTTTAGAGTTATAACTCCCTTTCCGTCCGGTGAAGGATCTCCCTCAACAACGTTTCTCAGATCAGCAATCTCGTAGGAGGTGACATCTCTGTCCCAGTTTGCACCGGTGTAATGGAATCCGTCAGAGTTTGCTCCGCATACAAAGTCGCTCATTACTGCCGCTGAACGATCAATCACAATACGTCCTTTGAATCCGACCGGTCCGAGTGAGCCTCCGTGACATCCGCAGCACTTTTCTACATCCTCGTCAGAGGCAAATGTCAAAGGTGATGCCACTCCTGAAATTTTTTCCGCCTTTACTTCATTAAGTTCGTGATCACCTCTGAGAATAAGAGCTATAACCTCGTCCTGCTCACCCTTGACCAGCAGAGTCTTTGCAATGTGCTCAGGTTCAACCTTGAGAAATGCTGAAACCTCCTCTATGGTGTGACTGTCAGGTGTTGCTACCTTTGCCAGTTCCTTCTGCGGAGCCTTTCTCTGTTCTGCCGGAGCAACAGCCTCTGTAAGCTCGATGTTGGCGGCAAAATCGGATTCTGTCGAGAATGCTATCAGATCCTCGCCGCTGTCAGCCAGAACCTGAAACTCATGGGAACTGGATCCGCCGATGGAACCTGTATCGGCCTGCACGGCTCTGAAGAAAAGTCCCATTCGTGTGAAAGCTGCGGTGTATGCATCGTACATATCTTTGTATGTCTGATCCAGTGACGCCCGATCCATGTGAAATGAATACGCATCCTTCATTATGAATTCTCTGCCGCGCATGACTCCGAAGCGCGGACGTATTTCATCACGGAATTTTGTCTGGATCTGATAGAGGTTGATCGGCAGCTGCTTGTAGCTTACGATTTCGTTGCGGACCAGACTTGTTATAACCTCCTCATGAGTAGGACCGAGCACAAAATTCGCATTGTGGCGGTCATTGAAGCGGCACAGCTCGGGACCGTAGTGATCCCAGCGTCCTGATTCCTGCCACAGTTCAGCAGGCTGAACCACAGGCATGGACAGCTCCAGTGCTCCGGCCCTGTTCATTTCCTCGCGGATAATGCCTTCAACCTTGTGAAGAACTCTCAGACCTGTAGGAAGCCATGTGTAGAGTCCGCTGGCGAGTTTTCTGATATAACCTGCTCTGATCATCAGTTTGTGGCTTTCAACCACGGCTTCTGAAGGTGATTCCTTCAGAGTGCTTAACATATAATTGCTTGTACGCATAGGTAACCAACGAAAATAAAAAAACAAAAAAATTTTTTGAATTATATCACGTGTTGGAATGGTGATCACCGTATTATCTGACTTCGCATGTTTCTGGAGCTGTGCTCACAGTGTCATCGTTCATGCCGGCCGGACAGTGCGGTCATTGTTAAGTTAATCACAAAAATATGATACAATTGCTCTGCATTTCGTTCGATGTGCAATTGATGTACGCCGGTAGGTTTCGGGCCTTTCATATCTCTGCGTAGGATCGGCGCATACAGGGTCTGGCTGTTGCCACGCTTGCGGGAAAGCGGTGGTACTGCCTTTTGTATCTCAAAAGAATAATCAAATTCATTTTAGGTTTAACCATGACTGTTAAAACAAGATTCGCACCTAGTCCAACAGGTTTTCTTCATGTTGGCGGAGCACGTACAGCTCTTTATTCATGGCTGTATGCCCGTCATCACAGCGGCACTTTCGTTCTCAGAATCGAGGACACTGATCTTGAGCGTTCCACCCAGCCCGCAATTGACGCTATTATTGAATCAATGAAGTGGCTCGGACTTACCTGGGATGAAGGTCCTTACTATCAGACCAAGAGATTTGACCGCTACAACCAGCTTATTGATGAAATGCTTGCTGACGGAAGAGCCTACAAGTGCTACTGCACCCAGGAACGTCTTGAGAAAATGCGCGAGGAGCAGATGAAGCGGGGTGAAAAACCGCGTTATGACGGTCACTGCAGATGCTGCAGTAGCCATCATGAGCCGGATGAGCCGTACTGCGTGCGTTTCCGCAATCCTGATGACGGCGTTGTCCGTTTTCATGATCATATCCGCGGTGATGTCGAGATTGCCAACAGCGAACTTGATGATCTGGTTATCCGCCGCACGGACGGTTCACCTACCTATAACTTCTGCGTGGTTGTGGATGATTACGACATGGGAATAACTCATGTTATCCGCGGTGAGGATCACGTAAACAACACTCCGCGCCAGATAAACATATACAAGGCCCTCGGAGCCAAGGTTCCGGAATTTGCCCATGTTTCGATGATTCTCGGAGACGACGGTGCAAAGCTTTCAAAGAGACACGGTGCGGTAAGCGTGATGCAGTACAGAGATGACGGGTATCTTCCTGAAGCTCTGATCAATTATCTTGTCCGTCTGGGATGGGGATGCGGAGATCAGGAAATATTCTCTCTGGATGAAATGATTGAGAAGTTCAGCATAGATCACGTCAGCAAATCGGCATCCGCCTTTGATACAAACAAGCTTAAATGGATGAACCGCCACTATATTATGACTCTTGATCCTAAGTATGTTGCCGGACATCTTGAATGGCATATGAAGGATCAGGGTATTGATACTTCAAACGGACCGGAGCTTTCCGAGGTTGTCAAAGCTCTGGCCGAGAGAAGTGAAACTCTCAAGGATATGGCCAGCCAGTCCAGATATTTCTACGAGGATGTAACAGATTATGATCCGGCCGCCGTAAAGAAATGGTTCAAGGCGAATACCGGAGAGGTGCTGAGCCGCTGTCTTGAAAAACTTGAGTCTGTTGCTGAATGGAAGGCTGAAAATCTTCATCATGTCGTCGAGGAGGTCGCGGCAGAGATGGAAATAGGCATGGGCAAGGTCGGTATGCCTCTGCGTATTGCCGTAACCGGCAGAGGTGTTTCTCCTGGAATTGATGTGACAATGGAGCTTATAGGACGTGACAGATGTCTTGCTCGAATCGCAGACGCCAGGAGTCGTCTTGCGGACAGAACATGACAGTGAACATATGTCAGCGTAAGTATTAAATGTAAATCCCGGATTTAACATCCGGGATTTTTGACTGAACTTTTCATGATTTTAAAGCATCCGGAGAGAAAAAACGGGACAGAGGTTCACTGAGATATATCGGGAGCAGCATAACTGTTTTGCACGGGCTGAAAGTCGTGTTTTGTGCTTAAAATATGTTAACTGACAGATGTAGAACCGAATTTATCCTGTAAGTGAATTTAACAGGTTTCAGTCCTGCCTGTTCTGTAAATTATCCATGTTTATGCCCGGCTTGCTTTTAATTACCGCTTTTTTTAACTGTGCCGCTTATATTTTTTAAAATTTTGAAGGCGCATGGTGGTTTTACTGCAGTTTTTAATTAAAATAACCCGTGGATATATCGTATGCTTCCGGTATAACGCTTTTTAACTTGAGCGAATTCAGAATTTCCGCTTTGACGGCAATTCCAGGGATTTTCGATGACGATTTGATTTTTTAAACGAATCTACCGTGCCGGATTGAATGTTCCCGAATCAATAGTCAGTAATGAGGTTTAAATGACAGGAATAATAGTTAATAGCAACCGTTCAAAGTTTGCTGTCAGGGCTCTTGTGGCTGCCGGTTTGTGCGGCACCGATGTAACGGATCTTGGTGCTGTGGAGTCTTTTTATGCCGCCAGACCTGAGTATCTCAGACTGATGTTTGATATGAGGATCTATCCTCAGTTTACTGCTGACGAGTTCTCTCAGGTAATCAGATCCATGCATCCGTATGCACTGCTTTACTGTCTTTCGTCACGTGAAAAGATGACTCCGGTAAGTCCGGCTCTTGCGAGATTGAAACCTCAGCTGGATGATGCCAAGTTCAGTGAATTTGCAAACCAGGGATCAAAGTATTATTCGATTTATGTGGCAAATTCCAATGCTGCGGCTTCTCCAGTCATACCGAAGGACACTTACGTCGAGTTCAAGACCAGGGAGAGCAGGGTCAGCGGAAAACTGCTGAATCTGCTTATGGTTAATCCTGAAAGCGTTATAGCATTTAATGCCTCTGACTGCGCCAAAACCATTTTCTCTGTCATAGAAAACTATCATTCCTATTTCTGTGCATACTGGGATTTTGATTTTGATGTGTACATGAACAGTGATTTTCCTAATACCAGAAAGGTTATAAGCCGTTCCTATTCCCATGGAAACAAAGAATTTGTTCCAAGTCCGTCCATCGGTGTGATTCCGTACACATTCAGCAAGGATGACTTCTGGAATCTTCCGAACATGTTCGCAGGCGCCAGGTATCTGGCTGATGTCAAGTTTGAATACAGCTTCAGAGAATTAAAGGATAAGAAGATCAAGGGTCCGCTGTCTGAAAGAAAGCTTGTTCATAAAAATATTCTCACAAACATTCCGGACAGGGTTCAGGATCCAATCGAAAACATGAGACCGTATGTTGCGTATCACTGGTTCTTCAGTGAACTGCCGGATGCAACCATGGATATATTCACGGATCTGTCCCAGGTTGAGGCCGGGGATGAATTTTTCCATACAAATCTCGGTATTCTCAAGTGCTATGTATCCGCCGTGCATTCCCTGTGTTCTTCTGTAGCCAAGAATCAGAGTGACAGGAGTTTCTTCCCTGACGGTACGGTTGCCGAGCAGATAAAACTGTGCAGCGAAAATCTGAACTATCTTTTTGAAATTCTCAACAGGGTGGAGGACTGCTATCAGTATCTCATAGATACAAATCCGGCAGAAAAACTGCTTTCGGGGTTGCAATAGTAAATTTATTTGTTATAATGTGGACACTTGTTTGAGGGGTCATAGCTCAGTTGGGAGAGCGTTTGAATGGCATTCAAAAGGTCGGCGGTTCGATCCCGCCTGGCTCCACCAAGGTCGATTTAATCATGTCTAGAATCTTTATATTACCTTTCCTGTTTACATCGCTGTTCCTGTGTTCATGCGGATCTTTTGTTTTTTCTTCCAATGTTGATCCGAGAAACTTCAAGGAGCATTTTCGTAGCATCCTCGTGGAAGAATATTCCAATGAGGATATGGTTTCCTTTCCATCCTATGAAATTCTTGGTCTGGTTGAAGGTGTTGACTGCCAGGTCAACGAACTTTACCCCGTCCCCAAGGAGGGAACGGCACGCAGACACATGCTGGAGAAGGCTTCTGATATCGGAGCTACCGGCGTGACATCAGTTAAATGTGTCCGGGTGGAATCAACCGAGGCCTGCATTGCTGAATACACCTGCTATGCACAGGCTGTAAAGGTGAATGATCAGAAATGATCCCGGTGGGATATGTGAGGTCTCCCTATCGTGAGAAATTTGCTGTTCCGAGGCAGCCCGGACTTGCTTCCAGAGTTGTTTCGGAGGTTGTCATGGAGCCTGCGTACAGTGATCCGGAGGCTTTTCGCGGTATAGAGCAGTATTCTCATCTCTGGCTTGTTTTCGACTTTAATCTTATCAGGGAAGATCCCTGTTTCAGACCTCTTGTCCGTCCTCCCCGTCTGGGCGGAAATACCAGACTCGGTGTTTTTGCCAGCCGATCTCCGTACCGCCCTAACCGAATAGGTCTTTCCGCAGTCAGATTTATTGAGGTTGTCCGTCGCGGCGGCAGAACGAAACTGGTGTTCTCCGGAGGTGATCTGGTCGACGGCACTCCGGTTTATGACATCAAACCGTATATTGCCTTTTCTGACAGCATCCCGGACTCTGTGTGCGGCATTGCGGCAGTTCCTCCGGCAAGGCGCAGGGTAGAGTTTTCTTCCGAGGCTCTTTTGTTTATAAAGTCTCTTGAAAGTGACAGATATCCTGAGCTCCAGACCATTATTTCAGACATTCTTTCCTATGATCACCGTCCTGCCTACCGCGGTGTCAGGGGCGGTGATCCGAATGTCTACGGTGTTGCGCTTTATGATTTTAACGTCAGATTCATGTATCTTGATGATGTGACGCTGGTTATGGGGCTTGAACCCCTCGGTTCATACCGTGACAGGTGAGCTCCGCTGTTTCCAGCGTGAAGAATTACGACCCGATTCCGTTGTCCCGCAGAAGATCGCTCATAGCCTTTGAAACATCCGTGTATCTGAATTCAAAACCGGCGTTGAGAAGTTTTGCCGGCACAACATTCTGACTGTTCAGAAACAGTTCACTTTGATTGCGCAGAAGAAGTCTCACTACGAATGCGGGATACCACAGAGGGTTTTTTCTGCCCACAAGCTTTTCCAGAATGTCGGAAAATTCTGCCTGTGTGCACGGATTCGGTGATGTGACGTTTATAACTCCGGTGCATTCTTCATGATCAATTATGAATTTCATTGCGTTTGCCACGTCTTCGATATGGATCCACGGCAGGTACTGATTGCCGCCCGCTATATGCCCTCCCAGGTGGCGTTTGTACAGTTTAAGCAGTTTACCCAGAAAACCGTAGTTTCTGTCCATGACAAGACCTATTCTGAGAATGCAGTGCCGGGATACGATATTTGAAATTTTCTGCGCATTTTTTTCGATTTTCTCGCAGGTTTGATACAAAAATCCTCCGTCGCTGCAGATATGATTCTCATCCATCACGGCACCGCTTTGATCGTTATAGTAGCCTGTGGCTGATATGGTAAGCCAGAGCTTGGGCATTATCCTGTTCTGCAGACACCTTATATAGATATAATCTGTGCTTAAAAGACGGCTGTTTAAAATTCTTCTGCGCTGCTTGGGGGTCCAGGTTCTTGTTACCGGCGAACCTGCAAGATTGATTACAGCATCAATATTTTCTTCCCATCCGGTCTGGTAGTCTGTAATATGAATTTTATCCTTTATCTCGCTGAGCTGTTCTCTTGCTTTTTCTCTGTTTCTTGTGAGAATGATGAGCCTGTGATTGTCATTTATAAGAACCGGCATCAGTTTACGACCGATAAGTCCTGTTGCACCTGCAATGAGAATGTTCATACCCAGGTTCCCCGCTGGTTTAAAAAATTGATACGTGTGACTGTCATGATACAGCGAGGTCTGTTTCGCTGATCTGATCATCCGTCAGAGATAATGATAACATATCGCCGACACTCCGTGACAGCATTGGCTGTTTGTCGTTTATGTTTAGTGTCGCTTACAGGATTTATGCATCGCCTCGAATGCCGGGAAACATTGCAGAAAAGTGCCTTCTCCTGTAATTCATGACAGCCGGTAATGAAAATCAGAGTGCTTTTTGTGTGCAGCTTAAGTTTTTTACCTTATCTGATTGCGGGGGCCGCGGATCCTTTTATACCGGTAATTCGGATAATTTATCATGTTTCATAACTTACTTAAAATTTTTGATCTGACTCTTGTTGTATAATACCGGCAGTTTTAGAGATTGATTTATCTGATCGTGCAGTAAAACCGCGTTCCTTTTAGGTCGTGGATGCAGGGCATAAAAATTAGGTATAATCTTTCTTGCTAACAGAGATGACTTCGGCTTTCTCAATGACGGCAAATCAGGCTAGAGCATAGCCTTAGAGTCTGTGAAGTGAACCGTATTGTCGGTCCGCAGCAGGAACCCACCGAGAGTAGCCTGCAGCTTGCTGCGGGAACTGGTAGGAATCCCCTGCCTTCAGGCAGAGGAGGATGTCAAAAGAATTTGATTGAAGGATGTTTCAATGAAAAGCAATCTATTTGGCGGGAATATGCTTAAAGGCATAATGACTGCAGTAATGATGTTTTCCGGTGTGATCCTGTGCGGATGTGATGATGAGGAAGAACCGGCCAAGCCGGCTGCATCCGCCCAGGCTCCTGTTGCAGAGAAAAAACCGGTAAACGGACAGAGTGGCGGAGTGGTTGTTCCTAATGTAAAGACTGATGAGAAGATAGTCGCCCGTAATAAAAAAACAGATCCGGAGCTTAAAATGCTTGTTACCGACGGTGATCTGTTTCTTGATGTGTATGTTCAGGATACTTTCGGACCTCAGTATGTATATCAGATCTGCATAGGGGAAAAGTGCACCACGCTGAATCGTGACAACAAATCCGGAATGTTTAAGTATTCATGCGACAAGCTTAACAACAAATCACCTTGCGCCACGGTAATGTATGTTCAGGCATGCAATACAGGCGACAAGAGCTGCGTAAGCAAAATTATCGATTTCGCAGGACCTCTGAGAGCAAAAAAGGTGGTTGTTGGATATGAGCATGCATGTGCTATACGTCTTAACAATACCGTCACATGCTGGGGTAAAACAAGAGGATTTGCCAATACAGACGGTTCAAACTCGGTTGTGGGCACTCCGGCTGATGATATTTTCCTTTCCCGCAGCCAGGATGTTACCTGCAGTATCGATCCTGAACATGTCTTCCGTTGTTATGGCGCGGATGCAAAACGCTTTAAGCCTATAGAATCACTTGTACGCTCAGCCTCCATAAGTATAAATTCCATATGCTATGTTGATCTCAGCGGAAAGGCCATGTGCATAAATGCTGAAGACGAGGATCAGGCTTATATCGCATACACGAATCCGGATGAGACAAATGTTACCCATCTTTCAGATATCAAAAAGATCCAGACTGAGGAGTTTTATACTGTTGCCATGGATTACAAGGGCAAGCTTCATCTTCTGGGTCTGAATCTTGATAATTCTCTTTTCCGCGCCATGAGAGATACAATGAAGGATATTGAGAATTTAAACAAGGTTTCTGATTTTGCCGCCGGAAATGATGCCATTTGCGCGATTACCGGAGATGAGAAAAAAACCGAGTGCTTCGGACCGCGTATGAATTTTGATTATTCAAATTCCGAAGCAGTCGGTCTTGAGAATGTAAGAAAGCTTTCAGTAGGATCTCAGAGCAATTGCGTAATCTACCGGGGCGGAGACGGATTGAACCGTGTTCAGTGTGGCGGAATTCCTTTTTATTATGAAGGTTTAAAAAACGGATCTGAAGCCATAGATGTTTCCCAGGGAAACAGTCAGGTATGCGTAATCAGACCTGACTATGAGGTTCAGTGCTACGGCAATGACTATCACAGAAACGGTGTGAATTTTGTGCCTGAGGATCGTGTGGTTGTTTATGATGTCAACGGCATAATTCAGGCGTCCCTGCCGAAGAAATGGAATGAAAAGATTGATAATTCCTCATGCCGTATCAATGCCAAATATCATGAAATCATATGCCGTATAGCAAAATTTGATTTCCTGCCTAAAGATATGCGCATTAAACCGCGCTTTGAAATCAATGCTATTGATCCGAGTATTTATGTAAACGGTGAACCGTTCTTTAATGAAGCCTCATCCATTTCTATTAATCCGGAGCAGGAGGTTACTGTAAAATCAAAGGGTGCACCTGATTTAAACTATAAGCTGAAGCTGTTTCAGACGATGAAGGTTACCAAAACCTACTCTCTTGAAAAAATCTGGAATTACAGTGAAGATTCGGCGCTGGAGGATTTTTCCTGTGTCTGGTATTTTTCAGACGGAACTACGGATGAAGGCTCCTGCGAGGTTCCTATGAAGCATGTCTTTGAAACGGATTTTGCTCAGAATAAGAATGAACTCTATGCCAAGGTTGATGCCTATCGCAAGGATGTCGCCAGCGGAGGATTTGACGTCCGCCATTTCACACCGAAGGCCGTGGACTAGGTAATCAGGACGGCATAGATTTAACGGCCGGTCTGAGATAAGTGACAGGTGATTTGAAAAAATTGCCTGTCTTTTTTTGTGTGAACCGCTGACGCGCAGTCTGATTTCCGGTGCATAAAAAAGGCTGCAGCTGCAGCCTTTTGCGTAGTTGTTACATAGCTGAATTATTATCAGCATATATCGAAGATGTTACATCTGTGTAGCCTGAATTGCTGTAAGAGCAATGGTGTATACGATGTCTTCAACCAGAGCACCGCGGGAAAGATCGTTTACAGGCTTTCTGAGACCCTGAAGCATAGGACCGACTGAGATTACATGAGCTGAACGCTGAACAGCCTTGTAGGTGCAGTTGCCGCAGCTTAAATCAGGGAATATGAAAACATTTGCCTGGCCTGCAACCTTTGAATCAGGAGCCTTCTGAGCCGCAACATCAGGAGCTACGGCCGCATCGTACTGCAGAGGACCGTCGATCAGGAACTCAGGAGCCTTTTCATTGGCTATTCTGGTTGCCTCTGCCACGAGATCAACATCCGGACCTTTGCCGGATGTTCCGGTTGAGTAGGAAATCATTGCAACTTTAGGATCAATACCGAAGGCCTTGGCTGATTTTGCAGACTGAACAGCAATTTCAGCAAGCTGCGCTGCATCCGGATTTGGATTGATTGCACAGTCGCCGTATACCAGAACCTGATCAGGCAGAAGCATAAAGAACACTGATGAAACAATAGAATTGCCGGGAGCTGTTTTTATGATCTGCAGGGCAGGTCTGATGGTATTGGCAGTGGTATGAACCGCACCTGATACCAGACCGTCAACTTCGCCTGATTCGATCATCATGGTACCAAGATAGACATTGTCTGCAAGCAGCTTTCTTGCATCATCTTCAGTAAGACCCTTGCTCTTGCGAAGCTCAACCAGGCGAGGTACGTATTTCTCGCGGCTGTTTTCAGGATCTATAATTTCCACATTGTCACCAAGAGTTACATTCTGATCAGCAGCAACCTTAAGAATCTCCTCCCTGCTGCCCAGCAGCACAGGTGTTGCAATACCCTTTTCAGCACAGATGGCGGCAGCCTTTACTGTTCTTGGTTCGTTGCCTTCAGGCAGTACGATTCTCTTGCCTGCTTCATGGGCTTTTTGAGTAAGGTATTCGCAGAAAGCGGATGGAGCATCAGTCTTGACAGAATTCATAGTCACTTATATCCTCTTATTATTCTTTAAACCAAATTACCTGTTATCTGTTTATTTTATCAGATTTTGCCTGGGTGATCATTTTGTAAAATCGTTTTGGTTTCTTATTATCACGGCATGGGAGTTGATGAATGTTCAGGGTTATCGCAGCCGGGATCCGCTACGCAGATATTCTTCCGAGGGAGAAAATTCTTCTGCATCTGTACACGGAATCCAGACTACAGCTGTATCTTGATTATGCGAAGTATGCATTGCCTCCTCTTCTTGCTCTTTTTGTGATTATTGCCTATCTGTACAGAGGCGGAACTCTGACGGCTGTTTATATCATTGCCGCTGTGTCTCTTATTATGACTCTTCTGATGTGCTACATTATGATGGGTGTTAAGGCTCTGACGCGTCTTAATGAAAGTCAGCTCAGACTTTACCGCATTCTCTGTGAGGAGAACAGCAGATCAGGTGTCGTGGACCCTGCAAGAATTGATCTTGCCGAGGAAATGAAAATCGCACTGAAGAATGACAGACGTGATTTTCTTGATCTGCTGTGACTGAGGGAACTGCCGGAATTTTATTTTTTGACAGTTCTTTTTAAATCTTCATGTGCCGGATAAATCTGCAGCGTTTATCTGATGTTCAGGTGATACTCGTCGGAGAGTATTTTTTTTATTCGTTTGATTTCTTCTGCAGACGGAGGAGTTACATTTTCAAGTTCATATGTTTCTCCGTACTGTGCCCACTTGTATTTACCGAGTTCATGATACGGAAGTATATCTACATATTCCACACTTTCCCTGATTTCTGTGCTTATGAATTTTCCAAGAGCATGAATGTTGCTTTCCTGATCAGTCCAGCCTGGAACAACTACGTAGCGGATCCACATGGGGATTCTTTTATCATTAAGGTATCGTGCAAAGTTGAGCGTGTATGAGTTGGTCATTCCTGTAAGCTTTTTGTGCTGGGTTTCATCCATATGCTTGATATCAAGCAGTACCAGATCAGTGCAGTTAAGCAGTTGCTCAAGTTCGTTGTCGTACCTTAAAATGCATCCGTTGGTATCGAGGCATGTAGTAAGGTTAAGATTCTTAACCTGCTGAAAAAGATTGATTACAAAAGGCATCTGGAGAGTCGCCTCGCCGCCGGATACTGTAACACCGCCGCGGTTTGGTCTGTAGAAATAGATATAGCTTTGTATTTCTCTCAGCATTTCGGTAATGTCCTTTTCCTTTCCTCCGGCCATGCTCCATGTATCACGGTTGTGGCAGTAGCGGCATTTGAACTGGCATCCCTGCAGAAACGCAACATATCTGATCCCCGGACCGTCAACAGCACCGCATGTTTCTATGGATTGAATTCTGGCTGTGTCTCTGCTTTTCATGTGCAAACTCTCTGTGTGTTGGAAATAGGGCAATTATTCAGTTGTATTTTTTCGTATTATAACTGATTTGACTGCAGACGCATGTCTTTGAATCTGTTTTTAGATGCAGTGATAATTTTCCCGGGGGAAGAGAAAGTTAAGAATTTTATCAGGAAAGTCAAAGACGAAAAAAGGGTCTGTTGAAACAGACCCTTTTATGATTAAAACATATGTTTCAGATTGATGTTACAGTTTGCTGGTGAATGTACGTGATATAACATCCTGCTGCTGTTCCTTGGTCAGGGAGTTGAATCTTACAGCATATCCTGAAACACGGATAGTCAGTGAAGGATACTTGTCCGGATTTTCCATTGCATCAAGAAGAGTTTCACGGTTCAAAACGTTAACATTCAGATGCTGACCGCCTTCGATATAGTCAGGAGTGTTCTTTGTCTCTTCCTCATGATGGAAATATCCGTCAAGAAGTCCGATAAGATTCTTTGACTGGGATGAACCATCCTTGCCGAGTGCATCAGGTACGATAGTGAAGGTATAGGAAATACCGTCCTTCGCATATGCAAACGGAAGTTTGCCTACAGAAGTAAGAGAAGCTACAGCACCGTTGACATCTCTTCCGTGAACCGGATTTGCACCAGGTCCGAAAGGAGTACCGCCGCGACGGCCGTCCGGAGTGTTGCCGGTCTTCTTACCGTATACAACGTTGGATGTAATGGTAAGGATTGACTGTGTCGGGATAGCATCACGATAAGTCTTGTGGCTCTTAACCTTCTTCATGAAGCGGGTTACCAGATCGCAGGCAATGCTGTCTACGCGCTCGTCGTTGTTACCGAATTTAGGGAAATCGCCTTCGATTTCAAAGTCTACAGCAACGCCGAATTCATCACGGATTGGTTTAACCTTGGCGTACTTGATAGCTGACAGAGAGTCTGCAGCAACAGACAGACCTGCAACACCGCATCCGAGGGTTCTCTTGATATTGATATCGTACAGAGCCATCTGGACAGCCTCGTATGAGTACTTGTCGTGCATGTAGTGAATAATGTTCAGAGCGGTAACGTACTGAGTTGCCAGCCAGTCCATGAAGCTGTCCATGCGGGTCATAACCTCGTCGAAGTCCAGATATTCAGACTTGATAGGATCCATCTTCGGGCCAACCTGAATATGACGCTCAACGCCGTCCTTGCCGGCATACAGCTTCTCATCAATACCGCCGTTGATTGCATAGAGCAGAGTCTTGGCCAGATTTGCACGGGCACCGAAGAACTGCTGTGTCTTACCAACAATCATAGGTGATACGCAGCATGCGATAGCATAGTCATCGCTGTTGAAGTCATTGCGCATCAGATCATCATTTTCGTACTGAATGGCTGATGTTTCGATGGAAACCTTGGTCACGAACTGCTTCCATGCCAGAGGGAGCTTTTCTGACCAGAGAATTGTCATGTTAGGTTCCGGAGAGGTACCCATGTTGTACAGAGTCTGCAGGTAGCGGAAGCAGTTCTTAGTAACGAGAGTACGGCCGTCAAGACCCATACCGCCCAGTGATTCAGTTGCCCAGATTGGATCGCCGGAGAATAATTCATCGTAAACGTGGGTGCGCAGGAAACGGACCATACGCAGTTTCATGATGAGGTGATCTACAAGCTCCTGAGCCTCCTGCTCGGTTATGACACCGTTTTCAAGATCTCTTGTAATGTAGATATCAAGGAAGGTTGCAGTTCTGCCGAAACTCATGGCTGCACCGTTCTGTGATTTTACTGCGGCAAGATAACCGAAGTAGGTTGCCTGGATAGCCTCTCTGGCGTTTGTGGCAGGGCCTGAAATATCGCAGCCGTAGCTTGCAGCCATTTCCTTGAGATCGTTCAGCGCGCGGTACTGTTCAGAAATTTCCTCGCGGTGACGGATTGTCTCCTCAAGATCAATTCCCTTCTCAAGATTGTCCTGGAGGGAATCAAAACCCTTCTGACGATCCTTCATCAGATAATCAATACCGTAAAGGGCAATACGGCGGTAGTCACCGATGATGCGTCCGCGACCGTATGCATCAGGAAGACCTGTCAGGATTCCGGCCTTGCGGCAGTTGCGGATATTTGATGTGTATACATCAAACACACCCTGGTTGTGAGTCTTGCGGTACTTGGTGAAAATCTTTACAACCTCAGGATCAAGCTCTCTGCCGTATTCCTTGCATGAGGATTCAACCATTCTGATACCGCCGAAAGGATGAATTGCACGCTTGAGAGGAGCGTCAGTCTGCAGACCTACGATCTTTTCCAGATCCTTGTTGATGTATCCCGGACCGTGAGAAGTGATGGTGGAAGGATTGCTTGTATCGAAGTCAACAGGTGCATGAGTCTTGTTTTCCTGAATGATGCCTTCTCTAACCTTGCTCCAAAGTTCCTTTGTTGCGTCTGTCGGACCGGTAAGGAAGGAAGCATCTCCCTCATACGGAGTATAGTTGTTCTGAATAAAGTCACGGGTGTTGACTTCTTCCTGCCAGGCTCCTGCTTTGAAACCTTTCCATGCGTTTTGGAACTTCTCGTTAAGTTCTGCCATTTTCTACCTCTTTCACCTTTTGGGCATTAAGTATAAAAAAACCACAGTTACATTTACTTGATGACTGGGGCACAATTATCACAGCTGCTGTCTTTTGTGTGTCAGAAGCTGCGGTTAAAAACTTGGGGTATTATAAACCCTGCAGACAGTTTTTTCACTTAAATCTGTGATGAAAAGAACATTTTTTTTACTCATTGATACAGACACCGAAAACGGATGACGGGGACTGCATTGTGCATTATCGCTGCTGGGCATTCAAAATGGATAATTCTGTAATCCGTTTAATGCACTCTTATGAACTGTTTGTATTTTACATCTTTTTGAACTACTAAATATAGTGTTTTTTGCAAAAAATGTAAAAAAAATATATCTTTGATTCAGAAATCAAAAATATATCCTTGATTTGCAGTCGTCCGCAGGTTTCATCCGGTGAAGAACGGGAGGTCCGGACTGAAATTTCCGGGTCAGACTTTATGACCCGGCATAAATTAAACCGGCAGACAGGCGACCTGCCTGAATATCAGACCGTGAAACCGGATCCGGAAATAATCAGCTGTGCAGGGGCCTTTTATATATCAGCCGCACAGTGCCTTTCTGATATCCGTGTAATTTTTGATCACATCCATGTGCTCAGGGATCTGATTCAGATATTCTCCGTTGAAATTGTAGTTGAACATTGACGAACCGTTGCAGGTGGACTCAGACATTTCAAATGCGAATTTTCCGTACAGACTGATCAGCATCGGTCTGAAATCATATTCGTCTTCATTATCAAGTCTCACACGGAGAATATCTCTGCAGCAGCGGTAGAAGTTCCTTTTTCTTTTTTCCACAAAATCAGGAGCTTCAAAACTGATATCCTCAAGATAGATTTCGATATGATTAAGCGCTGCCTCGAAATTTCCTGTTTTCATTTCAATCAGAGCGAGCAGTTCGGCCAGAGTTAAGGAATTCCAGTTGTTTGTTTTGTTTGTCAGGATGCCAAGCATTTTTGTAATTCCGGTATCAAGAGGAATTTCGTTCTCCTTCAGTGATGAGAAAAATTCACCGTAGTCATCGAGTCTCTTATTCATGTTCAGAATAAACTCTCTGTATATGTTTCCGATATTCTGACAGGCGGCATCAAACATTGTTGCATCGGAGATCTCGCTGTAGCCCGGGCGGATTTTCCAACAGAAGAACAGTCCCTCTCTGTCAAATTCAAGCGTGTATCCGCCAGACTGGATATCGCAGTCCTCATTAATCTGATCCAAAATGTTCTCCATTGTAATCTCTCTGTCGGTATTGATAACGCTTCTGTCAGGATGAGAATCGTAGTATGCATCGGCTGCATTGTCTTTGCTGACGGAGAACAGATCTGCCGGCAGATAACCGCTGATATTAAGGGCGATTTTATTGATGTTTGAAGCGGTAAGAGCGCAGCTGAAGTCAAAGGTAATTTCATGGAATGCCGTGTCACATGCTATCGGGGCATCAAACACTTCAAGCACAGCATTTCTGACTGATTCTTTTGTTGTTTTGCCCATGCAGACACAGAATCTTGCCTTCTGGTCAATCTGGCGGAAAAGGACGGCAGCGACAGCGGAAGGATATTTTCCGTTCAGGGATGCGTCATATACTGACAGTTTAAATTCCTGTCTGCTGCACCAGTCTGACAGTA
The DNA here is from genome assembly GCA_016284235.1 of Succinivibrionaceae bacterium. GTDB lineage: Bacteria > Pseudomonadota > Gammaproteobacteria > Enterobacterales > Succinivibrionaceae > UBA2804. Next base: position 41,075 of record JAEEOK010000018.1, on the reverse strand, counting down.
TGAAGTAGTCATCGGGTAGGTATTCGTCGGGAACCTTCAGAAGCGGGATCGGGGAAACAAGAAGTTGATTTGTTATATATCTTTCGCATTCACTGAAATATGCCTTTTCCGTCGCCTTGCTTTGAGAATCGGCAACACCGATGCAGTCGAATCCGAAAACTGTTTTCAGCCATCCGAATGAAACAGCTGTCTTTTCTCCGTTTGAGTCGTTTGTAAATATTTCAGCTCTTATACCGCTGCTGTCGCATGTCATAGGTTCGGTAAAGGCTTCCGGTGACCAGCTTTCAAGATCGTAGATTGAATTCAGTTCATTGCTGAATAGTTCACCGCAGTTTTCCATGTCTATTAATTTTTCAAACGGAGCAAGCGGCTGACTGCATCCCTGACTATCCATGTAGTAGCTGCTCAGGGACTTGTTGAATTCCAGATCTGCTGCAAGTTTGAGTATTGCTCTGTATTCCGCCTCTTCTTCAGACAGTCCGGCAGCATAGATTTTTATGGCATTGCTGAGATTTACTGATGCGAAAGTCCTGTAAACAGGTTCAGACATATGTCTGTTGGTGTACAACTCCAGTTTGAGTCCTCTGCTTTCCAGAAATTTCCTGTACTGGTTGGCTGCATTAAAATCATTCATTTTTTCTGTGCTCCTAACAGTTCATTTTTTGTTTGTTTTCAGTCTGCATCAGTTTCAGAACCTTGTTATCAGTATGTGCCGCATACCCTGTTATATATGCATTTACTGTTTCATCTGTTTTGATGTCGGCGTTATCTTAATGCAGATTCCGTTGCGTACTGTCTATTGTTATGCAGACCGGGCTGTCCGACTCAGTTCTTCTTTTTGTTTTCATGACGGCGCCGAAACTGACGCCGATCGTACTCAATTATAAAACAATTTGTATTACAAAACTCTTTTTCCGATTTGAATTGAAGAGGATACCGGCCCGATCCGGGACACAGCAGACAGTACCTGCTGCCATGACGGAGAAATTATCTGTGAATTATGATTCTTAAATCAAAAAAATCAGAAATTTGTTCTGAAGAATTAATTTGCGGTTTTACTGAATAAATTTACACAAAACTGCACAAAACATTAATTTTTTTAAGTTATATGAATAAAAATGTTATTTATTAAAATTTGATCTGTCTCATATAATTGAAAAAAATTTCTTTTTCATTTATACTTCCACAAATTCCGCTGGCATGCCGAAACCGGGTTCATGGCATGATACCACGTTTAATCAGAGTAAACAGCACAATGTATGCTGATTTAGAAATGTATATTTCTGCGGTAAAGATTGTTAATAATAGAATTTTGTTTTGCAATATTAGAATAATTAGGAATTCATAATGAAGAAAGTTGGATTAGTTGGCTGGCGCGGTATGGTCGGCTCAGTGCTGATGAACCGCATGGTTGAAGAGAATGATTTTGCCGGTATCGATCCGGTGTTTTTCACCACTTCCCAGGCTGGTGAGAAGGCCCCTGACTATGCAGGTCGTGACTGCGGCACTTTGCTTGATGCCTATGATTTCAGTGCGCTTGCTTCTATGGACATCATCATCTCCTGTCAGGGTGGTGATTATACCAACAAGGTTTATTCCAAACTTCGTGATGAAATGAAATGGAACGGATACTGGATTGATGCTGCTTCAACTCTGCGTATGAAGGATGACAGCATTATCATTCTTGATCCTGTAAACGGAAATGTCATTGAGGATGCTCTCAACAGGGGAATTAAAACCTACGTCGGCGGTAACTGTACCGTAAGTCTTATGCTTATGGGCCTTGGCGGTCTCTTTAAGGAGGATCTGGTAGAGTGGATTCAGTCTTCCACATATCAGGCTGCTTCAGGTGCAGGTGCCCGCAATATGCGTGAACTTCTGCTTCAGATGGGATTTCTTCACAACTGTGTTTCCGATGCTCTCAAGGATCCTAACTCATCAATTCTGGACATCGAACTGGCTGTCCGCAAGGCAATGCGTTCCGAGGAGAATCCTACCGAGCAGTTCGGGGCACCTCTTGCAGGAAGTCTGCTTCCTTGGATTGACGTTGCCATGCCGAACGGTCAGAGCCGCGAGGAATGGAAGGGAATGGCTGAAGCCAACAAGATTTTGGGTCTTGCTCAGGGAACAATTCCGGTGGACGGCAACTGTGTCCGCATCAGTTCTCTGCGCTGTCACAGTCAGTCCTTCTTTATAAAACTTAAGAAGGATGTTTCCGTTGAATCGATTGAAAACATTATTGCTTCTCATAATCAGTGGGTTAAGGTTATACCTAACGAAAAACCTGCCACAATTGCCGAACTGACACCTGCAAAGGTAACCGGTACTCTTTCCGTACCTGTCGGAAGAATCCGCAAGACAAATATGGGACCTCTGTATTTAAATGCCTTCAGCGTCGGTGATCAACTCCTGTGGGGTGCTGCAGAGCCTCTGCGCAGAATGCTTAATATCCTCAACAAGTAGATTTACTGAGGACGGATGCACGGTATGTGCATTCCTGTTATATAAACCGGCGTCCTTTCGGGTAGGGAGTGCCGGTTTTTGTTTTGAAGCATCATGATTACGACGATGTCTGCTGCCGTATTTTTTTAACAGTGTGTACTGACCTCAGATAGGTTTCAGCGCTGTTTGCAAGAACCACGAATGTATTCATAAAACGGTTTAAAATGTGAAGCCGGCTTTTTTGTGCGTATAGATAAAGTATGGACTAACATCCAAAATATGATAGTATATGCTCATCAGTAGTCTGAACTGATAAATACCGTATGGCGTACGGAAATATAGACCTGCACTGAAAACCGGAGCAATCAATTCTCCCGGAGATCGTTTAGAGCGCAGCTGGCTGTCAGTGGTCTGTGAAGCAGGAATCCCGCGGCTTTAGCCGCGTGGAGTGTCAATTTCGTTTTATATAGAATTTCTCAAATGAGAATTTTTTTTTGAGATTTTACTTCATGAAAAAAAAATCTTGCATAGTTGTGCTTGTCATGGCTTTTTTATCTGGGTGCACGGCGACTTCCGTAAATAACAATAACGGTGTTCAGTCGGAAAATCCGGAGAAGGTTTCTGGGGACGTGTTTTCACTGCTGAGCGGTGACGACAGGGAATGCATTGCAGGAATAGGGTGTACATTTATTGAATCATATACCAACGGTCTGGGTCAGGAGTGTAAGTCCTTTACAGATACTTCTGATATGCAGAGGATATTCTGCAAAAGTGCATCGGATGGATGGTCCCGTATAAATATTCTGTGAGTTGAGCAGACAGTTTCGCACACCGGATAAGTTATATATTTGATTCGAGGCGCAGTGTTCTGCAGTGATGGCGCAAATTTAGTGAAAATTATGAAAAACTTAACTTTTTACAAATATTCAAAGTTTATTTTTCCATTGTTTCTTATGCTGGGAACTGGTCTTTTTTTCAGCAGTGCCCAGGCGGAGAGCAAAAAGGAGCTTGATGTTCAGCAGACCACGTATACTATCGGTAACGGCGGAGTCATCGGCAGCTCCGGTGACGCACAGTCAGGTCAGCAGGTGTTTGCAGATGCAGGCTATGATCCGTTTAATCCCAACGGCTCCGCAAAACCGGCGTGGGCCCAGGGCGCCTATCAGTATGTTGAGTTTAACAAACTCGAGCCTTTCGGTTCTGAACTGTTTAAGGGTAATTTTGCCGGAACCTTTCAGACAGATGTAAATCCGGATTACCGGGTAAATCCGGGTGACCGTATTGTTGTGCGCATGTGGGGTGCAAAGACCTATGAGGATGTTCTGACTGTTGATCTGCAGGGTAATGTGTTCATACCGGAAATAGGTCCTGTAAAGGTTCTTGGAACTTCTGCATCTGCACTTGTCGGAACTATTAAATCGGCTGTATCCAAGGTTTTTACCAGCAATGTTGAACTTTACGTAAATCTTCAGAGTTCACAGCCTATAGCTGTTTTTGTCACCGGCAAGGTAAAGAATCCGGGAAGATATGCGGGAAGTCAGAACGACAACGTTCTCTCCTATCTTGACAGAGCAGGCGGAATAGATCCGATGCTTGGAAGCTACCGTACAATTACTGTCAAGCGTAACGGTCAGATTATCAAAACGATAGATCTGTACAAGTTTCTGGTAAACGGCGAAATTCCTATTTTTGATTTAAAAGAGAATGATGTAATAGTCGTTTCCCAGAAGTTTCTTGCTGTAAGTGCATACGGTCTGATAAAGAAGCCGGCCACCTACGAGTTTACCGAGGCTTCGCACACCGGACGGGATCTGCTTAATCTTACAGGTGTTGGGGCTAATGTTTCTCATGTCCAGGTTACCGGTACAGTGGCAAACGTTCCGTTCAACAAGTATCTATCCATTCAGGAATTCTCAGGATACAGACTTAATCCTGACGACAGAATAATGTTTATATCGGACAGTCAGAAGGGAAGTATTCTTGCCAGTGTAATCGGTCCGATTAAGGGAAAGTCGCGCTTTATTGTGAGTAACGGAACCAAACTGGCTGATGTTCTCAGAAATGTCAGGGTTGATGATTCCGTGGCTGATGTAAAGTCTGTGTACATAAGAAGAAAGAGTGTTGCCGAACAGCAGCGGATTGTTATCGCCGATGCTCTGAGAAGACTTGAGCAGAGCTCTCTGACAGCAGAGTCAAGCTCGGTTGACGAGGCATCAATCCGTGTAAAGGAAGCTGAACTTATTCAGAATTTTGTCAAGCGCGCGCAGTCGGTGGAGCCTGACGGTATTGTTGTTGTTTCCTCCCGCGGTACGGTCAAGGATCTTGTTCTTGAGGACGGGGATGAAATAATAATTCCTCAGAAGTCCAATGTTATCCAGATCGGAGGTGAGGTCATGATGCCTAAGGCTGTGGTGTATGATCCGAACTATACTCTCAAGGATTATATATCAGAGACCGGCGGATATTCTCTCCGTGCAGACGAGGATAATGTTCTTGTCGTTTTGGCCAACGGTCAGGTGGGCAATGTTGAGAATCTCAGTATCCAGCCGGGGTGCCGCATTATTGTTATGCCGAAGGTTGATTCTAAGACCATGCAGTTTGCAAAGGATATCATGCAGATCATCTACCAGATTGCTGTGGCAACCAAGGTTGCAGTAAGTCTGTAGCAGTTCACTTTTTGAATTGCTGATATATTATCAGGATATTTGCAGGCATCTGTTTAAAAGGCAGATGCCTTTTTTGTCTGTGCTGCCGTGCGCAAACTGTGCATTTTTAAGGAAATGTTTACATTTCAAGACTGATTTATAACAAAATGTGCCAAACAACAAAGAATTTGCTATAACATTTTATTATCATTCACTAAGGTTCGGTGTGCTTATATGAATTCAGCTCTTTTGTGCAGTGGCGGTTGTGGCGCCCTTGCTGTTAGATAAATACGGTAAAGGTGATATAATCCGCTGATGTTTAATTTGCAAACAGAGCCCTGTGTACGCTGAATCAGATATGGTACGCATGAGTTCATCAGAATTACAGTTTAGGAGTAACTTAATTGGATAAGAATATCAAGATTCTCATCGTAGATGATTTCTCAACAATGCGCAGAATTATAAAAAATCTGCTACGTGATCTCGGATATACCAACACTCAGGAAGCTGATGACGGTAATACGGCTCTTCCTATGCTTAAGAGTGGTGATTTTCAGTTTGTAGTAACAGACTGGAACATGCCTGGTATGCAGGGTATTGATCTTCTCAAAGCGATTCGCGCCGATGAGAAGCTGAAGAGTATCCCGGTATTGATGGTAACAGCTGAAGCTAAGAAACAGCAGATAATTGAAGCAGCTCAGGCCGGTGTAAACGGATATATAGTCAAACCTTTCACAGCGGCAACGCTGAGCGAGAAACTGGACAAGATATTTGCACGCTTGGAATAGGGCCTTTATGCCTTATCTTGGATTTTTCAGACTTTTCTCTTGATTGGGAAAGGTGTCTTTTGAGCGTAATTGGAGCATAAGATGGCTTACGAAGGTGTTGATGAGGAAATATTACAGGATTTCATTGTTGAAGCCGGTGAAATTATAGAAACTCTGTCAGAGCAGTTGGTGCAGCTCGAAAAAACACCGGAGGATCATGATCTTCTCAATGCTATTTTCCGCGGATTCCATACAGTAAAGGGCGGAGCAGGTTTTATAAATCTGGCTAATCTGGTTGCTATCTGTCATGCTGCGGAAAATGTTTTCGATTCGCTCAGAAACGGAAAGATTTCTGTTTCGCCTGAATTGATGGATGTGGTGCTTAAATCCCACGATGTCATATCAGAAATGTTCTCTCATGTTCAGAACAAGGAGGATTTCGATCCGCCTCCTCAGGAACTTGTTAACGCTCTTAAAAGTTTTGCATCCGGAAATCCTCCTCCAAAGGCGGCTCCTGCCCCCGCTCCTAAGCCTGCGCCGGCTCCGGCTCCGAAACCAGTTTCAAAACCTGCTCCCATAGCAATGGCACCGGTTGATCCTGACGAGGATATTACTGAAGATGAGTTTGAAGCTCTTCTTGATCAGCTTCATGGAAAAGGTCACGCTCCCGGAACGGATGAGGATATCAGTCTTAAGCCGGCGGGTGATCCGACTGACGACGAGTTTGAAAGAATGCTTGACGGGGTCGCAGGTTCTGAACAGCCTGAGCAGAAGGTGGAGGCTACTTCGGAAGTTGCTGAGGCAGCGCCGGAAGAGAAGCCTGCGGCATCCCCGGTATCATCTGTGGCTGCTGCGCCGATTGATCCGGATGAGAATATCACCGAAGATGAATTTGAAGCTCTTCTTGATCAGCTTCATGGAAAGGGTCATGCGCCTGGAACTCCGGAGGATGAGGCTATAAAGAAGCCGGTTCCGAAGGTTGAGTCTCCTGCATCTGCCGCACCGGCCAAGCCGGCTGCATCGACTTCCAAGGCTCCGTCGAAGCCGGCTGTATCACCTGCAGCTGATACAACTGTTCGAGTTGATACCAAGATTCTTGATAATATCATGAATATGGTGGGTGAACTTGTTCTTGTTCGCAACCGTCTTATCAGCATAGGAGCGAGCAGCAATGACGATGATCTGTCAAAAGCCGTGTCCAATCTTGACGTTGTAACGGCGGATCTGCAGGGTGCCGTAATGAAGACACGCATGCAGCAGGTAAAGAAAGTTTTCGGCCGGTTCCCTCGCGTTGTTCGTGATCTGGCGAGAAATCTCAACAAGGAGATTGAGCTGGTGATGGTCGGTGAGGAAACCGATCTTGATAAGAATCTGGTTGATGCGCTTGCAGATCCTATGGTGCATCTTGTCAGAAACTCATGCGATCACGGTATAGAACTTCCGGAGGATCGTATTAGAGCCGGAAAGCCTGCCAAGGGACAGATAAGACTTGAGGCTTCCCAGGAAGGTGATCATATTCTGCTTCGTATAATTGACGACGGTGCGGGTATGGATGCTGAAAAGCTCAAGCAGGTCGCCATTAAGAAGGGACTTATTACTCCTGAAGCCGCGTCAAAGATGAGCGATTCCGAAGCGTATCAGCTGGTATGCCTCCCGGGATTTTCAACCAATACTGTCATCACAGACATTTCTGGCCGCGGTGTCGGCATGGATGTTGTGAAGACCTCTATCGCCAAGCTTAACGGATCTCTTAATATTTCATCCAAGCTTGGTGTGGGTACCACCATGGAAATCAAGGTGCCTCTGACCCTTGCGATTCTGCCTACGCTCATGGTATCGGTCGGCGGCCAGTCCTTTGCTCTTCCTCTGACATCGGTTAATGAAATATTCCAGTCTGATCTGAGTCAGATCAATATAGTCGACGGACAGGCGACAATTGTAATCCGTGAAAAGGCCATAGCGCTCTTCTATCTTCAGGACTGGCTTATTCGTGACAAGTCGAAGATTGTTCATCCAAGAAAAGGACACGTTGTTATTGTTCAGGTTGGTCATCAGCAGGTCGGTTTTGTAGTGGATGGTCTTATAGGTCAGGAGGAGGTTGTCATCAAACCTCTTGATAATCTTCTGAAGGGTACACCTGGCATGGCAGGTGCTACAATTACATCCGATGGCGGAATAGCCCTTATCATTGATGTTCCTAATCTGCTTAAACAGTATGCTCATCGTCAGTACAAGAATATGCCAGGACTGTCCGGTGAACCTGGCAGAATTTAACTATTGGAGTTTTTAGGGTATGCCGATACGTGTTCTGATTGTCGATGATTCAAGTTTTTTTCGTAGACGAATCAGTGAAATAGTTTCAAAAGACTCCACGATGGAGGTTGCCGGTTTTGCAACTAACGGAAAGGAGGCTGTTGATAAGGTATCGGAACTCAAGCCTGATGTCGTAACCATGGATGTGGAAATGCCGATTATGAACGGCATCGATGCCGTTAAGAGCATTATGTCCACTAATCCGACGCCAATTATTATGTTCTCTTCTCTTACTGAGGAGGGGGCGACTGCCACTTTTAATGCTTTAGATGCCGGTGCTCTCGACTTCATTACAAAAAATTTTGATGATATCGCCCGCAACCGTGATGAAGCAATCGAGCTTATCCGGGCTAAGATAAAAAATATATCAAGACAGAAATTCCAGGCCTCACGCATAGCAAGGGCAAGATACGGGGTTTCTTCATTTTCTGCCTCCACTTCAGCAGGTACTGATTCTTCTGCGACAGCAAAGACAGCTCTGTCGTTTGCGCAGTCATCCAGAAATGCGGCAGGTTCGTTCAGAAAATCCTCCGACACCGTTTCTTCCCCGGGAGGTTCCGTCTTTTCATCAAGACCTCTGGATCGAAATTCAAATTTAACCGGCAGGACATCATCTGTTCTTCCTGATCGCGGAACTGTGGCATCCAGGTTCGGACATAATTCCTCCCAGACCGTACCGGCAGCCGGAATCTTTTCCCAGCCGGCCAAAAAGCCGTGCAGTGTTCCCGAGATCAGCGCTGTTTCCTATAGAGCCTCCGGAAAGAAGTACAGTCTTCTTGCCATCGGTTCATCCACCGGCGGACCTGTGGCGCTACAGGAGGTTCTGACAAATCTTCCCGAGAATTTTCCTCTGCCGATAGTTATCATTCAGCATATGCCGTCGACATTTACTGCATCTTTCGCAGCCAGACTTGATAAAATCTGCAAAATCTCCGTGTGCGAGGCTAAAAACGGAGATGTTCTCAAGCCAGGCACCGCTTATTTGGCACCCGGAGGAATGCAGCTTTATGTGGAAAACCGCGGATTTCAGAAGGTGATCAGAATTCGTGAATCTGAACCGACTATGTGTTACAAGCCGTGCGTTGATATTTCCTTTGAATCTATAAATAAGTCGTATGGTGGCAGTGTTCTTGCATTAATCCTTACAGGAATGGGTGCAGATGGAAAAGAGGGCTGCAGAAAATTGAAGGCCAGCGGCGCCTCCATATGGGCTCAGAATGAGGAGACGTGTGTTATATACGGCATGCCGCAGGCTGTTGTAAACGCCGGTATAGTGAACTACGTTGTTCCTATTCGTGAATTTGCCGGCTGCATTCGACGTGAAGTAATGAATACATAGGTTTAGGAAATGAGTTTACTTGGTTTTCTGATTGCTGTTGTCGCTGTTATTACCGCCAATATTATTGAGGGCGGTAATCCTCTTGCTCTTATTGATATTCCAGCCTTTTTCATTATTTGCGGTGCCACCCTGGGTGCGATGTTTGTGCAGTTTCCTATAGGGGTGCTTGTCGGAGCTGTTAAGGAACTCAAGTGGATGGTCGCCCCTCCCAAGCCTGATTATTTTTCACAGGTTGAGCTTCTTGAAGGTATGGCTCAAACGGCAAGACAGCAGGGACTGCTGGCTCTTGAGAATCAGATTCCGGGTATAGGTGACGAGTTTACAAAAATCGGTATTCAGATGATCGTTGACGGTGTGGACAAGGAGCAGCTGGTTGAACTTCTGGAAAAAGAAGTTGAGATGAAAGAATATGAGTTAGAGCAGAGAGCAAAGGTTTTCGAAGCTGCCGGCGGTTATGCGCCGTGTATGGGTATTGTCGGCGCCGTACTCGGTCTTATTCATGCGATGGGTCTTCTGGATCAGCCTGAACTGCTTGGTCCTGCCATCGGTGTTGCTTTTATTGCAACTATTTATGGTGTTATGTCGGCCAACACTCTTTTTCTTCCTCTTGGAAATCGCTACAAGGCGTGTAACCATGAGTTGATTAAATTTGATACTATGACAATTGAGGGTCTTGTTTCCATCGCATCCGGTGAAAATCAATTGCAGCTTAGACGCCGTATAGGAGCATATCTTCCTGAGGGTGTAAAGGGTAAAGAATAACTCATGGCAAAGAAACCTAAAATTCCGGAACATGAAAACCATGAAAGATGGATGGTTTCGTATGCCGATCTTCTCACTCTTCTGTTTGCGCTTTTTGTTATCCTGTACGGATTTGCAATGTCCAATCAGACAGAGGTAAAAAGTGTAATACAGGGTCTGATTCAGAGTTTTTCCGAGATGGGTTTTGTGACAGCCAGACCTGGTTCATCCGTTCTGGTTGGAAATATGGGTGTTGACGGTTCTAATTCAAGCGCCAATCTGAGCTCGTCTCCGACAAAAGAGGTTCCGATTGTATCCGCGCCTGTCGAGGGCGGCGGCGGAGTTCTTGATTTCGGCGCCAGCACCAATTTTAATAATACCAACAGTCCTGATTCGTCAAGCGGAGATAATGAAAGTCAGAATTCAGCCAACGGTCTTTCGGCTGAATCGAGAAGTGAGTCGGAGATTCTTGCTCAGGATCTGAGCGAGGCTGTTACCGGAGCTCCTCTGGATTCTATTCAGCAGGAAATTGAACAGGGACTGCAGGAGTTGATCCAGGAAAAGATTATAACAATTACGCGTCATGAATCGTGGCTTACTATAGATATGGATTCCGCCTTGCTATTTCCTCAGGGCAGCGCCACTATTCTCAATCGTCTCAAACCTGTGCTGGATCGGATAGCATCGGTTCTCGGTACTGTTAACAACTACGTTCATATCCGCGGTTATACAGATGATCGCAACATATCTGATGAACTCTATCATTCGAACTGGGAACTTTCTGCAGCCAGGGCGATTTCAGTGCTTAATTATTTTGAACAGAAGGAAATCGATCCAAGAAGAATGGCGATTGAGGCCTATGGCAAATATTCGCCTTTTGCCTCAAATGCAACGAGACGAGGCAGAGAGCAGAACCGCAAGGTTGTTGTTGCTGTATCGAAATATGCATTTACTCCACGCAAGCTTCCTGTTATTTCAGATGTTGACATGGGGCAGTCAGGAGAAGAAAATTCACAGCAGCAGGAGGTCAGTCCGGATGATTTTGAAATTATCAGACTTCCTGACGGTAGAATGCAGCTTAAGAAAAGGGAGCGCTAAATGTTTGTGTGGACAGTTGCCAATCAGAAGGGAGGTGTGGGTAAGACTACTACCTGTGTCGGATTGGCTGGGTGGATGAGTCTTATGGGAATGAAGGTTCTGCTGATAGATACAGATCCTCATGCCTCTCTTACCAATTATTTTGATTACGATTCTGATGCTCAGGAGCACACTCTTTTTGACGTCTTTCTGAATTCTGAGATGTCCCGGGAGGAACTTCTCGGCGCTGTTTTAAGTACAAAATATGAGAATATTGAAATTATTCCGGGTTCTATTGCTCTTTCCACGCTTGATCGAAATCTTGGAAACCGTGAGGGCGTAGGGCATATACTTGGAGGGGCTCTGAACCGGCTGAAAGATGATTTTGACGCCGTTCTTATTGACTGTCCTCCGGTTCTCGGCGTGCTTATGGTTAATGCTCTAGCTGCAAGTTCAAGAATTGTTGTGCCGACCCAGACTGAATTTCTTGCGCTTAAGGGTCTCGAGAGGATGATGAAAACCTTTGAAATTCTTCACAGTACTGTTGAGGAGCCGTTTAATTATGTTATCGTACCTACAATGTATGATAAAAGAACAAATGCTTCTGTTCTGAGTCTTCAGACAATCCGTCAGCAGTACGGTGATAAGGTATGGAAATATTACATTCCTATTGATACCAAATTCAGAGATTCCAGTTCTCAGCATATTCCTCCGGCACTTCTCATACCGGAATCACGCGGCAGCAGAGCATATAAATTTCTTTTAGATTATCTTCTTGAATCAGAGGGCATCCAGCAATGACAGGGAAAAATCAATTTGATGCCATGGCTGATTATTTCAGATCCATGCTTACGCCTGTCGGATCCGGCAAAAGCGGGCAGGGCGGTTCCGGCGGTCTGCAGGATCCTGCTGTAAAGACAGCCAGGGAGACTGCTCACACCGAGGCCAGACCTGTTCTTGAGAAGGAGCAGTCAGAGCTTTCCCGTGTTGCAAGGCTGATTGAGCAGGTTACACCGGAGCCGGTAACGGTTGTAAAAACGGCGGAACCTGTTGTGCAGACAGCAACGGAAAACAAGGTACAGGTTTCTGTCCAGACCGATGTCAAGACTGAAACAGCCGCTGTCCAGACGACTGCCGATGAGCTTAAAACTGATACTGCTGTACAGGAGCAGATAATTCAGGAAGTCAAACCGGATGACGGCGTATGGCGGAATATTGACGTTCCTGAGGAGTTTCAGGCTTTGTTTTTTATTGTGCACGGTGTTACATTTGCCGTACCTCTTATCAATCTTGGAAACATTGCCAACATGGATAAGGTCACCTCGATTTTCGGTAAACCTGAATGGTTTATGGGAATGATGAATTTCAGAGATGAAAAGTACAAGGTGGTCGATTTCGTAAAGTGGGCGATGCCTAATGTTGAGGATTATGAAAAGAATTTCAACTACGTGATTGAGATGGAAAACAGCAGGTGGGCGATAACCTGCAATGAACTTATCGGTACCGAGTCTCTTTGTAAATCTCAGATCCAGTGGCGCTCCACTGCAGGAAAACGTCCGTGGCTTTCAGGTCTTGTCAAGGAGAAGATGTGTGCACTTATTCATGTCAATGAACTGATAAAACTGTTTAATCAGGGAATTAATATCGAAGGTGATAAATCCTGATTTCACGCAGTTTTTCTGATTGTTCTGCTGTATATGAGTCGTCATTGTGCTGCTGAGATTTAAAAAACTGCCGGTTGATTATATGGTTATGAGAGATCACAAAAATCATTTGCCGTTTTCAACTTTTTGACGGTTTTAATATATGATATGAGAGTGAGTCAGTTGACTCGCTTTTACAGATTGTTTTTTAAGGAGACGGGTTGTGAGCGGAAGTCAGAATATAGCCGGATCAGTAAGTGATAATGATGTTTTTCAGTGGGTTACCTTTCAGCTTGACAGTGAAACGTATGGAGTCAATGTAAAGCAGGTTCGCGAGGTTCTTCGCTATACCGACATAGCACCTGTTCCTGGTTCTCCTGATTATGTACTTGGAATTATCAATCTTCGCGGAAATGTTGTAACCATAATTGATACAAGACTTCGTTTCGGTCTACCTTCGGCTGAGATTACTGACAATTCCCGTATTGTGATCATAGAAGCAGAGACTCAGGTAATCGGTATACTTGTGGACAGTGTTGCCGAGGTTGTTTATCTGAAATCTTCCGAAATTGACGTGGCTCCTAGCGTAGGAACTGATGAAAGCGCCAAGTTTATCCAGGGCGTATGTAATCGTAATCAGGATCTTCTTATACTCGTGGATCTCAATAAATTGCTTTCGGACGAGGAATGGTCTGAGATCGGTCAGCTGCAGCAGTAATGAATACAGATATTTACGTTTATGTACTTATAGGGGTCGCCACATTAGTGGTGATCCTATTTGTTTGGGTGCTGTACCAGAATTTTTATATACGCAGCATGAAGCAGGCGTACTCGGAACTTGCTGACAATATGAACGGAGTTGCCGATATTCTCAGTAAGTTCAAGGGTGAGGCAAGACGCTGGGATTATATCAGTAAGGCTGTAACCGATGCCGGCACTGCCCAGAGCACATTTCAGCAGCTTATCGGAGATCTGCAGTCCAGATGTGAATATCTTGAATCCAAGGTTTCAGAACTGGAACAGAAGTATGATGAAGTTCAGTACCAGGATCCGGAAGGGAAGATGTACAACCGGGCTGTGAAAATGGTTAAGTCAGGTGCTTCTATTCAGGAGATCATGGATGAATGCGAAATTCCGGAGGCTGAGGCGAAGCTTTTGATATCGATTCACGGAGGCGGTCTCAAACTCTGATTTTTTCTCTGTCTGATAAACTCTTTTGATCATCATTAAAAACGCCTTCACAGCTGTATGAGCGGTGAAGGCGTTTTTAAATATGTCTTAAGACATTTCCAAAAGCGGAATGTAATTACCTGATTGTTTTTTTATTCATAATCAAATGTTTTGAGATCTTCTTCAATAATCGGATCTGTCAGAAATTCTCCGATAATTGCATCGATAATTTCTTCAGGTGTCATATCTCCGTTTTTGTCTATGCCTGATAAAAATGCATAATCATCAATCAGTATGTTTTTCTCCCTGCTGATTCTCTCTATTATCTGCGCATACTTCGCCAGCTGTGATTTCAGCTGTTCATTGTCCGGCTTTTCAAAATCTTTTTCTTCCTGACGCTGATCGGTTTCTCCCTGTTTCTCGTTATTTTCATCAGTATCATTTACAGCTGCAGTGATTTCTACATTCTGATTCATTTCATCTGTTTCTGCAGTACTGTCCTGAAGTGATTCATCATGCCTGCTGACATATTTTTCTTCAGCGTCGTCCTTGTTTTTATTCGATTTTTCTTCTGCTTCCGTCTTTGGAGTTATTCCGCTCAGCAGGATATCTATCTCCTTCTGACTGAATTCCAGCCAGTTCTTCTTTTTAAAGGTACTTAATATGTTCGAAAAATCTGAATCAGCTTTTATCGATATCCGGTTATATTCGTCATGATTTTTTACGGAAACAAATTTTGAAAGTCCCAGGCTTAATACAGCTTTCTGATTATTATTCAATTTTAACTCGTTTTGCAGTTTCAGATCTTTTATATCTGATGATTTTATTAGACCTCCTGTTCCGCCCGTTTTATGTATCGTTTTTGCCGCTGCAGACAACTTTTCACATCCTGATTTCAGAGACTGTCTTGCAGTTTTCAGAAATTCATCCTTTTTAGAGTCGTTGTAGGCTTTTAAATTTCGGTATTTGAAAACATAGGTTGTATTTTTTATATTGCGGTTTAATTCATGGTATGCTCTCACATGCCTTTTACCGCAGTATTTGGGAATGTTGTATCTGTTATACAGGCTGGTTATAAGCCAGTCGAAATGATACAGCAGTTTCATATTTGTTATGTAACGGTAGTATGACATCCATCCCATGAATGTATCTTCCACATTTGCTCCTGTACAGAGCATGGATATCTTGTTGTCTAGTTCGTACTTGCTGTAGACAGCTTTGTAGAGAGTGTCGGTGTTGGTGATTTTTTTGACGTATTTTTTAACCATATCTTCAATGGCTTTCTCATGCTTGCGGATTGATTCCTTCCTCACGCTGATGAAGTCACCGGAGAATGTGTAGCCCAGATAACTCAATCCGTCGATAAGCTGCGAAGTTTTGGTTTTTTCCTGGTTGATGATCAGTTTTTTGGCTGTCAGATCGCTTATGATCTGTTTTTTCAGCTGTTCGGTTTCATCTTCTTCTTTATCGCAGAGTATGAGTATGTCGTCGACAAATCTGTAGTAGCGTATATCTTCACGCTTTCCGTATCTGCAGTCTATATCTTCCAGAAAAATATCTGCAAGAAGTCCAGAACAGGAAAGACCTTCGGGAACGCCGACCGGTTCGGAAGGGGATCCCGGTTTGGCTTCGGTTTCAATCTTTGACTCGGTATCAGTTTCAGGATCATAGGCAGGGGTCGTGATTACTCTTTCTATAAGCTTTAAAACTGTCGGGTTCCCGATAACTTTCAGCTTGTCCAGCAGAAGTTTATGATTTATTGATGCATAGAAAGTTGAAAGATCCAGCTTTATATAAGTGCTGAAACGTCCTTTTTCTTTTACAATCTGCCTGATCACCTGATCAGGACGCGGTCTGCTTCTGGCTGATTCAAACTTATTTTTCAGTATCTGGGAAATTACTGCTATTACCAGTCGATCGCGAATTGTCGGAACACAGATCCTTCTCGGATTTTTTTTAGGCCCCTTGGGGATTAGCATCATGCGGTAGCGTGTGAACTTGTAGCTTCCGTCAGAAATCTTTCTTAAGATTATATCAATCTCGTCATTGAGATATCTCATAAAATGATTTTTGTCCGCGGCATCCAGACCTATGGCACAGTGCTTTTTGCTGACAATTTTTTCATAGACCATTTCTATAAGACTGTCTTTGTTGAAAAATCTGGAAATCAGGTCTTCATTTGAATTGATGTCTGTGCTGGTCTCCATGAAGCTTCTCCTTGCATTCTGAGAAAAATTAAAACCCTGTTCGTCAGTACTATTCCGGCATGACTGCTTTAACAGTCTCTGTCATGAGCGGTTTATACCGCGCTTTAGATTTTAAGATGTAAGTTTTTAAATGAAAATATATGTCTGTTCTGATTAAATATTTTCTGAATTTGCTGATTGACAGCAAAAAAGATGAAATATATTTAAAATAAATCAAAAACCAAAGAATCTATGATCGATTTTAATAATGTTTGCTGTCTTGTCGATAATCTTTCCAATAAAGTAATTAAGAATGATATTTCTATCACAAAACCGTATTCTTCTGCTGATGCTCATTTCTCCAGCAGAAATTTGATTAGTTCTGTAAATTCTCATTTCAGCCTTTTTACATCAGTGCCGGAAATCTTCTCTAGATTTCTTTTCAATAAAAGTTTTTCTATTGCAGCGAAGCGGTTATAATGATCTGTGCAGAGGCTTTGCCGGCCGGAATTTCTGATCGGCAGCGGGCTGTTCGCCCTTTATATCTGATATTCCTCTAGCACTGTTCAGTGCTTTTTTAGACTGGTTTAACACCGGTTGTTATAGATGAGTTCAAGTCTCTGCGCCTCATATGCCGTGTTCCTCCATTCCTTCTTCGCTATTTTCTTTTTTTGCGTTTACGCATTTGAGACTGCAGATTTGCGGCAATCTGAATAACGGTTTACTATCCCTCACTGCCTGCCTGGCGAATTTTTAAAGGGCGGGGTGGCTTAAAACAACTGATTTATAACAGAACAGACACTGATACGGCAATGTGTCGTTTAGTCTTAAAAGAAAACTTCAGGCGCGGCGCCGTCGGTTTAAAGTCCTTCTATTTATGGTGAACTCCAAGAGTCACCCTGATTGACATCAAAGCCACCCCGCGATTGATTCTATCAGGATACTCCGTTTTAATGTGCGCGTCAGATCTTGATTTTTTACGCTTTTTTGCGTACTTTTTACAGGTTGCCGTTGATAAAACTATCACAGTTTGTTTTTTTATGCATTATTTTAAAATTACTGGAATGAGCTGCACTGTGTGCAGACAGAAAATTGAAAGGGTCATATCTTCTCTTGACGGTGTTGATTCATGCTCCGTAAATCTGCTTGATGGAACAGCAACTGCGGAAGGAAAAGCGGATCCCCTAATGATTGCTGATGCGATCCGCAGGGCGGGGTACGGTGCTGAGATTATTTCTGCGGCAGCTGATAATGATAAGACCTGCAGCAAAGGTGATGCTGAATACAGAAAAATGCTGTTCAGACTGCTTTTGTCTGCAGTTTTGCTTGTTCCGCTCATTTACGTTTCCATGGGAACGATGATTTTCTCTTTTCCAGGGCTGACGGCGTTTGACGAGCCGTTTACGAAAGGTCTGACAGAGATGTTTCTTACCCTGGCGATAATGACTGTCAACAGGGATTATTTTGTCCGTGGCTTTAAAAGCCTGTTTTCACTGGCTCCGGATATGAATACTCTTGTATCGCTGGGATCCCTTGCATCTTTTATATGGAGCTGCAGAATATTCCTGCCGGATGCATTTCTTCATGCTTCCGATCATATGGATGACTGCATGTATTTTGAGTCCGCTGCAATGATCCTCACTCTTGTAACTCTGGGCAGGGTACTTGAAGCAAGAGCCAGATATAAAACTGTTTCCGCAGTCAGGCAGCTGCAGAATATGCGTCCTGCGGTTGCCGTTGTTCAGCGCGGAGACAGAGAGGTGGAAATTTCCGCTGATGAATTGTCGGCCGGTGATGTCTTTATAGTGCGTCCCGGAGGTATATTTCCCGCTGACGGTATTGTTATTGAAGGTGCCAGCAGTGTGGACGAGTCCTCGCTTACCGGGGAAAGTATTCCCGCCGATAAGCAGAAGGGGGACAGAGTTTCAGCGGCTTCTGTTAATTTTAACGGGGTTCTCAAATGTCGCGCCACCGGAACAGGCGCTGACACGCTTTTTTCAAAATTGATCAGACTGGTCGCTGAATCCTCTGTTTCAAAAGCTCCGATAGAAAGAGTTGCTGACAGAATTGCCAGAGTTTTTGTTCCTGCAGTAATGCTGCTGTCACTTCTTACTTTTTTAATATGGGTGATTATCGGTGCAGAGCCAGGTACAGCGCTTAAATATGCAGTATCGGTGCTGGTGATCAGCTGTCCGTGTTCCCTCGGTCTTGCAACTCCGGTTGCTGTTATGGTCGGAGCTGGTGTTGCGGCACGCTGCGGTATAATTTTTAAAAGCGCCGCGGTTATGGAAAAAACCTGCCGGATTTCGAATCTTGCAGTGGATAAAACTGGCACTCTCACCTGCGGAAAAATGGTCGTAACGGATATTGTTCCGTGCGGCGGTGTTGAATTGAACTATCTTCTGACTTCGGCCTGTTCGCTGGAGCATTACAGCGAGCATCCGGTAGCCAGGGCTGTTCAGGCTCTGGAATCAGAGTGCGGCTCTGTTCTTCATGAAGCTTCAGATATTAAGATCCACCCGGGAAACGGTATCACAGGCAGGATCAATGGAAGATTTACAGTTGCGGGAAACAGCGGTTTCATAAGAAGGTTTACCGGTTTGTCTGCAGAGGCTGAGAGCAAATTCAGTGAACTGGTAAAACAGGGAAAGACCGCTGTATTCTTTGCAGAGGACGGAATACTCCTTGGAATAATGGGTATTGCCGATGTTTTGAGAGATGATTCAAGAGACGGCGTTGAACTTCTGAAAAAAAGCGGAGTAAATGTGGTAATGCTCTCAGGGGATAATACAGTAACGGCTTCCGCTGTTGGAAGAAAGGCCGGCATTGATGAAATTATTGCAGAACTTGATCCTGTGCAGAAGGCGGAGTATGTCAGATCACTGAAAAAGTCAGGGGTTACGGCAATGGCCGGCGACGGCGTTAACGATGCTCCGGCTCTCGCGGCAAGTGACATAGGTATATCAGTGCAGTCCGGTACGGATATAGCGGCAGATACCGCCGATATCATTCTGTTTCATAACCGCATCACTGATATTTATTCAGCAGTAAGAATCAGCAGACTCGTACTCCGCAATATTTACGAAAATTTTTTCTGGGCCTTTATATACAATGTGTCTGCAATACCTCTTGCAGCGGGAGTATTCAGTCACTGGCTCGGCTGGCAGCTGAGTCCTGTGACAGCTGCCGGCGCCATGAGTCTGTCAAGCTTTTGCGTGGTGATGAATGCTTTGCGGCTGAATCTGATTGGAATTCAAGGCAGGAACAGTCGGGATATGGAGGGCGAAGCCTTCTCCGGGCAGAAAACCGAGCTGAACGCACCGGATTGTTTCTGCATTGCCGGGGCGGAAATACATTCCCCTGTTTCTGCTGTCAGCTCGGCAGAGGCGGGAAAAAATAGAGATTTTACGTGCATCATGAGTATTGACGGAATGATGTGCATTCACTGTGAAGAATTCGTAAAAAAAATCCTCGAGGGTATAGACGGAGTTGTAAGTGCCGACGTCAGTCACAGCAGCGGTACAGCAAAACTCGTAATGAGAAAAAGGATCAGTGAAGATATTTTGAAAAACAGCGTAGAGAAGGAGGACTATTCTGTGCTTTCAATAGTCTTTGATACTTCTTCCGATCGATGCTGATTTTTATAAGCGGCGCGTTTCAGCGGAAGATCTTATTTTTTTCGTAAATGCGCCGGTGCAGAGAGGAGTTTCTTCGAGTCTCCGGGCATAGGGAACGTCACTTGTCATCGGAGCTGAATTTTTCGGATATGGATTCCGCCGCGCTGTTTATGCCGTCCACCATACTGTCGACTCCGCTGCTTACCTTGTCCGTCAGACTGTCAATGCCGTCAACCACGTTTTTGGTGTCAAAAAGACCGCTGCCGCAGATTTCCTTAAATCCTTTTAACGCCTCTTCGTTTAAACTTGCCTCATAATTGTTTCTTGCTGTTTTTTCTTCTTCTGAAGAGTATGCACACAGATTCTCCTGGGCTGAGACAAAGGCCTTGCAGTCATCATAAAGCTGTTTGAATTTGCCCGACTCCATGTTTATGCTGGCCTGGGTGATATTAGCCTTGCGGCATTTGACAAGCATATCCTGGTTTGTATTTTTTTCGCATCCGGAAATCAGAACAAGAAATCCGGCAAGAACTATTGGGGATAAAATTTTCATAGATTTAACAGTTGTTTCCCTACCTTGTTTGATTTAATGCACTGTCATCAAAACAGCAGCTGGTTCATGATACTTCATTCTGAATTTATATTTAAGTTTTTTGTTTGATCTATTTCTATATCTTTTTGTTAATTGCCACAGTTCCGTCCGAGCGTCGCCACTGCTCAGGCGTTTTGCCCTGAAGCACATATGAGTAGGCAAGAATTTCCGCCATTATTGCATATAGTTCTCTGGGTATGGAGGAACCTTCGGGTATTTCATCAAGATGACTGAACAGAACAGGATCTTCATGAATATAAATTCCGGCATCCCTTGCCATTTCTATGATTTCATCAGCTTCGAGTCCTGACGCCTTCCTGACAATTTCCGGAGTGCTGCGATCCTCGTTGTAGTTTACGCTGATTGTTCTTTTTTCTTCCATGTTAAATCCTCAGATTCAAACCTACATCATTTCCCTTTGACCATGACTGATCGGAGCCTTCTGATGATCCTGGGTGTGAAACCGTACCTTTTGTACAGTTGAAGTCATGACAGTTCAGATTAAGCTGCTTAAAGCGTTCTTCAAGCAGATGCATGGTTTCTCTGATCCTGCTGTATCCCTCGTAGGTTTCGGCTGTTGCTCTTACAGATATATCCGGTTTTGCGTAGGAGACCTTGATCCCCACAGGTCCCAGATTTTTTATTTCGAAATAAAAGTTAAGCTCCAGAGCATCCTCTCTGCCGGCACTTTTTTTTCTGCTGAATTTCATGCAGTTTTCCTTTTCATTCTGAGGAGGCGTCGGCAGAGGAATATAATTCGCCCAGAGAGGATCATTTCTTTGCATCATGTTCTGGTGCATTTTATCAATGTGATCCCCCAGGTGTTTGAGAAAGTTCTGAGGCCACTGTTCACTGTCATCCACCTGTGTCTCCTTCTGCCATTCATGAAGTTCTTTCATTTTTGGATTTTTAGCAGGGGACACATCCATGCCGAATTGCTTCATTCTGATGGTAACAAGCATTGTGGCCCATGCCCTCAGACCTTTGGAGAAAACATTATTTCCTGAAAGCGGGGAATCAACATAGTTCAGCCACTGGAGTATTGCCGGTGTGGATGCGAGACTTTGAGAAAATATTGATTCCAAATGCCTGGCTGCCGAAAAAACTGAAGGATTAATATTTTCATTTTCCAAATCCTGCATTATGGCGGTGAAACCGGAACTCTGTGCGGAGACGGTATTCTGCAGCGAAACGGCAGTCTGCACATTTTTAAACTGTTTTATTGCTTTCGGTGTTGCCGGATCCTCAGGTGTCTGGATTTGTACAGACTGATTCCTTTTTGATGCTGAAAAAGAGACTGACGGATCACTGTCTGATCTGATTTGACTGCCTGAGTTGTTTTTGCCGTGACCGGACGGATTGAAGAAATTTGTTATTCGTCTGAATATATTGATCTTCTCCTGTTTTTCCGGCGTACTGACGGCATCATTTTCCGCTGCTGTTCTTTTTATATCTTCCGCTTTGGAATCATTTGCTGATATTCTGGACTCTGCGACAGGATCTTTTGGTATCTCCTGTCTGTTTAGAGAGCTTACCAGGGGTCTTGAGGAAAGGTTTACGTTGGATGCCGGATTCGAAACGTCTTTTCCTGCACTGACGGTTGCTGCAGAAGAATCTTTTGCCGCGTTTACCGAAGACGGTTCCGGCTGTACTGAACTGCCTTGCTGCCTTGTGACCTGACTGTCTGTTTTTTGCTGAACTGCGCCCTGTGTGCTGCGGACTGATTCATCTGACAGAGGCTGCGACTTTGCACCTTGTTTATTTCCACCGGATTCCGCCGCTGATGAAATCTGATTTTCCGGCGAATGCGCTTTTGGATTCAGACGGTTCGGATCTGACTGCAGAGATCCTCTGTCGGAAGCCTTCGTAGTCTCGTTTCCTTCTGTGTTTTGCATTTGAGGAACTTCCGTGCGGATCTGATTTTTACTCAGGACTTCTCCCTGTATACCGGTCTGCGGTGCACTTGGGTTCGCACTGTTTCTGACGGTCAGGACGGTCGTCTGCTGAATAACTGACATCTGCGGATTTTGACGTGGATTTTGCTGAACCGCGTCCTGTCCGGCAGGAACTCTGAGGTTTTTGCCGGCAGAATCCTGTCCGGACTGTATGTCTGTTTTTATCTGTCCGGAAGGAATTCTGAGATTTTTGCCAGCAGAATCCTGTCCGGACTGTATGTCTGCTTTTATCTGTCCGTCAGATCCGCTGATTAAACGTGGCGGATTTTTTTCTCCTGATTCAGATGAGGATTCTGATACTGTTCCCGTTCCCGGGGTATTCGGTCTGGTGATTTCTCCTTCAGAGACTGTCTGAACCGTATTTGTGCGCAATGCGGCGGTGCCGGACTGATGCTGAGCCGCTGGTGCCGCCTGTCCTGCCTCTTTGCTGATTTGAGACTGAGCGGATATATTATCTCCTGAAGGCTGAACAGATGGTGCTGATTCGTTTTTTGCACCTTGCACGGCTCTATCAGGTCTGGTTGCCTGCGCAATTACGTTTTGAGCCCTTATGCTGGCCAGCTGTTTGTTGAGATCATTGATTTTTTGCAGTGTTGATTCTATGGTTTTAAGATCATTGCTGTTATGGATGATGTCCATATGGCGTTTGATCTCAGCATTGATTTCACCTTCTGTAAGCTCCTTTGCCGCTGAAGATACATTCTTCTGTGTCAGGTTTATATCTGAAGCATGCATCAGCGATGTCTTGCTTACCGGCTGACTGCCGGCTCCAGAGGCTGCTTTTGTTATCAGACTGTTGACGAATTTCAGATCCTGCAGGGAAAAATCTTCCTCCTCTATGATCTGATCCAGTGCATCGGACGGCGGTTCTATCAGATTTGATTCTATTGCAAGCTGAGCCGCCTTGATAATTATGTTGTTGATTTTCTGAAGAAGGTCGGCGCTGACCTCCGGAGTGCTTTTGGCGTTTGCTATCTGCGAAAAAAGATTAAGATAGGTAACATGTGACGATTCTGCCGGTTTTACCGGCGCAGTCTGTACGGAAGAAAACTGAGCATTTCTTGATACGCTGCCGGTGATGGCATTCAGCAGGCTGTCCCCGCTGTTTGATTTAAGAGCGTTCCCCTGATTTTTATATATGAATTTTACCGAGTCATCCAGAATCCGTGAGATCTCCTGCTGCTCGCGGGGACTTGTGTTTTTTACAACTGCAAGATTGCTGTCGCTGATCTGTTTTTTCCAGTTTTCCGACAGGCTCTTTTCATCAAGTTTGGCTACAGCAGCCTGGGCGACAAATTCCAGCAGTGATTTGCCGGCGGTTGTATCTGCCTGGAGTATCTTCGGCATATTTGCCAGATTTCGGGAAATTTCAGCGGCAAGTCTGTCTCCCGACTGCACGGACAGTGTTTCCCGGTTCAGTGCAGAACTCAGCTCCTGGTTGATTTCCGGATACTTGCCGACAATTCTTGTTATAAGAGAACTCAGCTGTCTTCCGGAAGATTCTCCGGCCGTGTCCTTAACTGGTCTGGCCTCTTTTCTTTCTATGGTTTCAAGGTGGCGGCTGAGTTTCTGCTGCCTGTCTGTAAGGGGCTGGGGGACGCGTCCCTGACTTTGAGCAAGGGATGCAAGCAGTGATTTCACATCCCGAATGTTTACTCCAAGATATGATCCGCCTTCCTTTGCGACTGACATCTTTCCTTCAACTGTTATTTCATTTTCAGGAGATGCAGCAGATTTAGTCTGTCGTATTTCTCTGTTATTGACTGATATTTCCATAAAACACCTGAAATTCAATTCATGTAATTTTAACCCGTGCAGGTTTCAAGATGTGGCTTTTTTCTCAAAAAAATAGGAAAAGGATAAAAAAGAATGTTTACTTGTGTGAAACGGTGCAGAACTTCTTTCACAATGCGGATCCTTCTTTGAATTTTTATCAAAATGCCCAGGCTGTTACAGCAGACTCAGACTGAGATCAATACTTTTCTTAAACATAGTCTTATTAGTCCTACCCTGCTATAATCTAGGTATGCTGCGCTTATAGAGGATTCTATTTTCAGCACACTTTTTCTTTTGTCAAAAATGAAATTTTAGCAGGCACCGATGATAAAAATTCTGAAAAAAATTACTTCCCTTGTTGCTTCATCTGTTCTCTTGGCTTCCTTTTCCGGTGCGGCATGGGCGGACGGACCTCAGGTATTGCCTCATTTGAAATCCCACAGATCCATGGTTCATAATCCTCCGTCAACAGGAATGCTTGTGGGTAATTCATCAGATCCTTTTGAGAAGGTTAACCGCGGAGTCTGGAGTTTTAATTATGATTTTCTAGATCGCTACGCTCTCAGGCCTGTTGCTCACGGGTATGCCGATTATATGCCTCAGCCTGTCAGAAAAGGCATTCATAATTTTCTGTCAAACTTTAGAGAAGTCAATAATGTTGTGAATAACGCACTTACTGCAAATTTTGCGGATTCAGGGATCAGTGCGGGAAGATTTGTGGTTAATTCGACTATCGGTGTTCTGGGGCTGATGGATATTGCTTCTGACATGGGTATGGAGCATAAACCTATGACTTTTTCCACGGTGCTGGGAAAATGGAATGTCGGCAACGGTCCGTATATTCAGGTTCCGTTTACCGGAATGAGTACGCCGCGAAGCATTGTCGGCGGAATAGTGGATAATCTGTATTTTCCATACAGTGAACTTGAATGGTACTGGTTCGTTTCATATTTCGTTCTTAATACCATTGATTCAAGAGCTGATATGATAAGTCAGGAGGAGGTCCTTGATAAATCCTTTGATCCGTATATTTCCGCAAGAGATTTTTATCTTCAGTATCAGGAAGGACTTGTTATCGGCAAGGAAGGTATTGCTGCGGAGCAGATAAAGAAGGATGCCGCCGACGAAAAGAATTTAGAGGAATATCTTGACGAGATTGATGACTAGGCTGATAAGAACATGAATGAAGAACTGGATAATCTAAGAGAAAATATAGACAAAACCGATCGGGAGCTGATAGCTATTCTAAAGAGAAGACTTCAGCTTGTGGCAAAGGTTGGTGAAGTCAAGAGCCGCATCGGTGTTCCCGTATATGCTCCTGAAAGAGAGGCAAGCATGCTTGCAAAGCGCCGCCATGATGCACAGATGCACGGACTGTCTCCGCAGATGGTGGAGGACGTGCTCAGACGTGTGATGAGAGAATCATACAGCAGTGAGCATGATGCCGGCTTCAAGTGTGTCAATCCCTCATGCCGCAATATAGTGATTATAGGCGGCAACGGACAGCTGGGCTCAATATTTGTCAATGCCTTCCGCGCATCAGGTTACAGGGTTGATGCATTAAGTCGGAGAAATTGGGATGAAGCCCCGAAAATTCTTGCAAACCCGAGTCTTGTCATAGTCTGTGTTCCGATTGATGTCACGGAAGATGTAATCAGAGGTCTTAAGGATCTGCCGGAGGACTGTATTCTTGCTGATTTCACCTCTGTTAAATCTGCTCCGCTCAAGGCTATGCTCGAGACGCACAAGGGGCCGGTTATGGGACTGCACCCTATGTTCGGACCTGATATAGCAAGTCTGGCAAAACAGGTGATTGTGTACTGCGAAGGAAGATTTCCGGAACAGTGCCAGTGGGTGCTGGCTCAGATGAGAATATGGGGTTCCCGTATTGAAGAGGTTAATGCCCTGGAGCATGATGAAGCCATGAGCATTATCCAGGCACTGCGTCATTTTACCACTTATGCGTATGGAGTTTTTCTTGCACAGTCCAATGCTGATCTTGACAGTCTGATTAAACTCAGTTCACCTATCTATCGTCTGGAACTGATGATGGTCGGCAGACTTTTTGCCCAGGATCCTAATCTTTATGCGGATATTATTCTTTCTGCACATCGCAATATTGAAACCATAAGAAATTATTCACGGTTTGTGGAAAGTTCCCTGAAAATCATCCAGTCGCAGGACAAGGATGCCTTTGTATCAAGTTTTCTCAAGGCCAGAGAATATTTCGGAGAATACTCGGAACAGTTTATGAAGGAGTCAAAACTTCTTCTGGATCAGGCTCATGATCACGTGGTGCATGCTAAACTGTAGATACATTAGAACTGCCGGGCAGACAGTGTCAGCAGGATATCTGCTATGAAATAATTCCGCTGTCATCAGCGAAACATCCTTCTGCCCGGGTTCGGTTTCGGTCAGATTACTGAATCTGCCGAAATCTCCGGATACGGATTAATCAGCCTCACCGGTCGGCTGTTCCTCTGTTTGCAGTTCTTCTGTTCGATCGGATTCTTCTTTTTCTTCCTGAACCGGTTCAAAAATTTCCTTGTCACCTGTAATGGCGCCGCCGTCCAGATCAGCAAGAAGTTTTGTGCTTCCGCAGACTGCAGCCGGTATTATTATCATATTGACAAACGGCACAAGCATCATGAAGTAGACGGATATGCCGAATCCGATGCATGCGACCCGGTTTTCTCTCATGGACAGAATAAGTTCTCTGAGAGATTTGTGGTGGTTATCTCCGGCACAGTCAAGATAACCGACAGCTACATTCCAGCCTGAAAATGCGAGCCAGGCGATATAACCGACCACAGGGATCAGAAGCAGGAGAAATGACAGCAGCATTCTCGGCAGAGTGTAGAGCAGAACTCTGAGTGTATGTGCAATGATCCTCGGCACGTCTTTTAATGTTGCTGAAACCGGTTCATCCCTGAGTTTTCTCTGCTGGATGATTTCATCTGCCTTTCCTGCCAGTGCGCCGTTAAACGGTGCTGCGAGAATTCCTGCGACAGTGGCAAACATATAATATGCTATGACCATAAAGACAAGCAGAGCCAGAGGAATGATAAGATACTGGCAGAAGGCAAGCCAGTCCGGAAGTTCGAATTCTATGTACTCTGCCAGTTCCGATGCCTTGTGCCATACATATGCGGTTGCAAAGGCGAAAATCAGAATGTTTACGATCAGCGGAATTAAAACGTAGCTCCGGATTTCTTTGAATCTGAGCATTTTTATTCCATATAACAAGTAGTAGATTCCAAATTTTTTTAACATTTTTCTGCCTGACGGTTATAAAAGATCCTCAAGTATGCACAGAGTCCGGTTTACCACCGGTGTCATGTCTGCAGCTTGGACTTTGCATTTTAACATATCGGTTGAATGCTATGCATTATGCCGGCTTTCCGCCTGCCGTTCACGGCAGGCATCAAATTCCTGCGTTTTTTAGAATTAACATATGTGCAGATCCGAGCTGACAAGACTTTTCCGGCTGGCATATGCAGGATTTTCGTACAGGGTTCAAAACCTTCCGGTTATGTTTCTGACGATCCTCGCGGATTTAAAGATCGGTGTACTAACTGTGGCCGTATTTGACAAAAAAGTCCGGCAGTCAGTCTGGTTAAAAATGACTGACGGTTTACGTCAAGAGACGGATTTGCGGCATCCGTTGTCAGCATTCTCTAATGCTTGACAGTAAAAAATATGCTACACTATAATCTAGTTTAGTTTTGGAATCTTAAAGACAGTGAATAAAAATTATTCTGTCTGCCCTTTAGGATTTAAACAACTTGGTATTCGTGTCAATATTTCAACCCGGGATTGCATAGTTTATATGGAAAGCGCTAACGGCATCGGCATGCGTGTCGTTTTGTTTGTATTTATCGGTATAGTTGTTATGTATGGCGTCGGTTATATGATCTACACCTCATACAAGAACAGAAAACTCCAGCGTCATTTGAAATACGGACGCGAAGTTGCCGCCAATCTGCCTGATGATGACGGTACTGTTGGACCGGTCAAAACGATAAAAAGAGATTCAAAGGAATTTGAACAGACTTTCAAGTTTGAGAAGCAGATTGATCAGGGATCTGATGTTTCCAAGGAGCCTTCCGCCGGAGCTTCATCTTCAGCTTCTGAAACTGCCATGAATACTGCTGACAGTCCGAAACAGGCCTGGGCAAAGTATTATCAGTTCAACATAGTCAGCCGTGATCACCGTCCGTTTACGTTTGCACAGCTCAGGGATGTGTTCAAGAGAGAAAATCTCGCTATAGGCAAGTATGACATTGTTTATTACAATGATCCTGTTACCGGAAGAGAACTTTTCAGAGTCAGCAGCATGATTAAGCCCGGAACCTTTCCTAAGGGCATTACCGGCAGTGAGATTTCAAATGCTGAATGGTCCACCAAGGGCATATGTGTGATCATGTTTATGCCGGAACCCGGATCTGCCGAAGCTCGTTTCAGCGATATTATAAATCACGTGAAAAGCATCAATACCTCCCTGGATGGTCTGCTTTGCACTAAGGAGCTTCGTCCTATGACTGATGACGTGATTTCTGATTATCTCAGTCAGATGAAGGCATACGATCGTCAGTAGGAATGTTTTCGTTATCTTTTTAAGATTTAAAATAAGAGATTTTTTTAACCCGGGGATTCCGGGTTTTTAATTTGTTTTTTGAAATCTGTTTTTTTTTACTTCTCCGGTTGAGACAGTCAGCAGCTGATTATGTCCGGATCTGATATGTACTTCCAGGACTTTTGGGGATGAAACAAACCGTTTTACCGGGTTTATTTTATATTTCGGATGGTGCGCGATATCTTCTGGTGAACTGCAGTCCGGAATTTCGGAAAATAAAATTCTTGTTATTGAAAGCTCTATTTTTTTAGTTTGATGGATGAATGTATCATGAACAGGGAAGATCCTGCTTTAAGAATCACAGAACTTGTTGACCTGCTGAATCGCTATGCCGAGGAATATTATGTGTATGATTCTCCTACGGTTCCAGATGCAGAGTATGATCGCCTTTTTCATGAACTCAGAACCCTGGAGGATCAGTATCCTGAACTGATTAATCCTTCATCACCGACCCGAAGAGTCGGCGGAACTCCTTTAAGTCAGTTTGAAAAAGTGGTTCTTGAAGTCCCGATGCTCAGTCTTGATGACATTTTTTCAGACGGGGAACTTGTACAGTTTGTAAATCGCGCTTCAGAGGAGAACGGAATCTCTGATCCTGAGTTCAGCTGCGAGGTGAAGCTTGACGGGTTGGCCTGCAGTATTCTTTATGAAAATGGTGAACTTGTGAGAGCCTCCACCAGAGGTGACGGCCTGATCGGTGAGGATATTACCCTGAATGTTAAAACAATCCGCAATGTTCCTCTCAGACTAAAAACTGACAATCCTCCTTCCCGTCTTGAAGTGAGAGGGGAGGTTGTTATGCCAAAGAGCGGATTTGAGAAGATGAACCAGGAGGCAAGAGCTGCCGGTAAAAAGGTTTTTGCAAATCCTCGAAATGCGGCGGCAGGTTCTTTGCGGCAGAAGGATCCGAAGATCACAGCCAGACGTCCGCTGATTTTCAACTGCTATGCACTAGGCATAGCTGAAGGTGCAGATCTTCCTGATAATCACTATGAAAGGCTCAGATACGTTGCTTCGCTTGGTATTCCTGTTAATCAGGAGACAAAAACAGGTCGCGGCATTTCATTCTGCCGCGAATTCTACAATGACATACTTGAGCGCCGCGACAGCCTTCCCTATGAAATTGACGGCGTTGTAATCAAGGTTAACAGTATTGATATTCAGGAATCCATGGGATTTGTCACCAGAAGTCCCCGCTGGGCGGTAGCATATAAGTTTCCTGCACGGGAGGAGATGACAAAACTGATTGATGTGTCGTTTCAGGTTGGAAGAACCGGTGCGGTAACACCGGTGGCTGTGCTTGAGCCGGTGTATGTGAGCGGTGTAACCGTGTCAAACGCCACTCTGCATAACGAGAATGAGATTAGACGTCTTGACGTCATGATTGGCGATACTGTGATTATCCGCCGTGCAGGTGATGTTATTCCGCAGATTGTGGATGTAGTAAAAGCGCGACGGGAAAACGCTTCAGAGCTGAAAGCCGTAGTTTTCCCTGATGTCTGTCCGGTATGCGGAAGCCGTATAGAAAGAATCGAGGGCGAGGCCGTTGCAAGGTGTTCCGGCGGACTGTTCTGTCCGGCTCAGAACAAGGAGGCCTTAAAGCATTTTGTTTCCCGCGGAGCAATGAATATAGAAGGCTTCGGAGATAGAATTATTGAAGAACTCTATGATAATAAAATCATAAGGCATCTCAGTGACATATATAAGCTTACGGCCGATACTATTTTTGATTTTTATAAAAATCAGTCGCGCTTCAAGGATATGAAAACAGCGGATGACAGTCTTCTCGTGAATAAACTTATTGAGTCGATAGACAAATCAAAAAAGACTACTCTTCCAAGATTTATCTATGCTCTCGGGATCCGTGAGGTTGGTGAGGCTACAGCACTGTCGCTGGCAAGATATTTCGGAACCTTTGATGCAATTCGCGGAGCAACTTTTGACGAACTTAAAAAAGTTGAGGACATAGGTGATGTTGTCGCACAGCATATAACAGGTTTTTTCGCTGAAGAACACAACAATAATATCATTGAAGAACTCATATCTTCAGGTATTGTCTGGGACGATATGCCGAAGAATGAAGGCGTGGAGCAGAAATTCAGCGGAATGACGTTTGTGATTACCGGAACTCTGGCATCCATGGGACGAAATGAGGCCAAAGCAAGACTGCAGGAACTTGGTGCAAAGGTTGCCGGATCCGTCTCATCTAAAACTTCTGGCGTGATTTTCGGCTCTGAACCGGGATCAAAATATACAAAGGCAAAGGAACTTGGTATCAGACTGATTTCAGAAGATGAATTTCTGGAGCTGATTAGATGAGTATATACAGATCCGAAAAATTTTCTGTTATTTCTGTATTTCTGTTTGTTGCCCTGCTGCTTGGAGGCTGTACGGCATTAAATCAGGAACAGGAGTATGATAAGGAGAGTGATCCTGTTTCAGAGTGTGAACGATTTGCTGTTCTTAGAAATGATTATGCACCGGCTTCGGCTCCGGCTGTCAGACATCATGTTGAAGCAGGACAGTGGGCGGAAATGTTTCAGACCTTTTCCGAACCAGTGGATCCTGAAAACAGTTTATTCAGGGAACGTCTTGCCTATCTGAAGTCTCATCCAAGACATATGGAGCATATTCTTAAAAATGCCGAACCACATATTTTTTCTGTATACAGGGATGTGGTAAAAGCGGGACTTCCTACCGAGATCATTGTTATACCTATGATTGAGAGTATGTACAATCCGGGTGCCAAATCTCCTGCAGGATATGCAGGTCTTTGGCAGTTTGGAAGTCAGACGGCTAGAAATTTCGGTCTGAAGGTCGGCGGTGTTATCGATGAAAGATTTGACTCTCACAAATCTACCGGTGCCGCAGTCAGATATTTAACATATCTTATGAAGTTTTTTGACGGCAGCTGGACCATGGCGGTTGCAGGTTATAATGCCGGTGAGGGCAGGGTTCTTAATACATATAAGGGCAGTGGCAAAAAGGCTTCACAGCTTGATTTCAACAAGCTTGCAATTCCGCAGCATACCAAGCGCTATCTTCATTCCATCATGGCTTATGCTTACTATCTGAAGAATTACCAGCGATACAATTTAAGATTTCCGTCAGCTGTCGCAGCTTCCGAGAAAAAGCGCAATGCGGATAAAAAGCAGGATCCTGCTGTTGTAGTAAAATCTATCCGCTATGTATCGGCTGAGGAATATTCTCGTATTCATAATCTGAATTTAAACGAACTGAAGAATGATTATCTGGCCGTCGAAAAAAGATATGTCCGCGGTCAGTGTTTGTGCCGTCTGGTGCTCAAAGGTGAAAAAGAACCCTATACATTGGCATCACAGAACGTGAACAAAGAGTATGTCCTGTCCGGTACAAAGGGAATAGTTGATTCGACAGTCGGCGTTCTGGAAAAATATGCAAATGGAAAAACGCATAAGCCGGGAAATAAATATGAGTATCAGAGTATTCAGGATGAAAAAAAATATTTTTCAGAACTGAGTGAACCTTTGCGTAGGAACAGCTTGCCGGCGACTGAAGTTTTGGAAGAAGATGCTAAAACTGATAAACCGGTGAAAAAATCTGACAGTATAATCAAGTCTGCAGAAAGTGATGCTAATCAGACTGTTGACAGACAGCATAAAACGGAAAATCAGAATAAGATTGACAAGACAGGAGATAGTCAGCACAAAACCGATAAGTCCGGAAACAATCAAAGCAGGGCTGATAAGTCAAAGAGCAGCCGGCACAAAACCGACAAGTCCGGAAATAATCAGAGCATGGCTGATAAGTCAAAGAGCAGCCGGCACAAAACCGATAAGTCCGGAAACAATCAGAGCCGGGCTGATAAGTCAAAGAGCAGCCAGCACAAAACCGACAAGTCCGGAAACAATCAGGGCAGGGCTGATAAGTCAAAGAGCAGCCGGCATAAAACCGATAAGTCCGGAAATAATCAGAGCCGGGCGGATCGGACTGATAAAGACATAAAGAAATGATAATTTTGCAAAGAACTCGCAGAGTTTTACGTTAAAAAAGGAATTGAAATATCTGATTTTTCCCTGAAAACAGGTGAAATTTTGATATGATTTGAAAAGAAACAAACCTTAGAACAAGGAGATTGCCTAGTCCTAAGGTTTGTGAAAGTTTTAATTCATTTTTATTTCCGATGCTGATTGGACAGAGAAGTGAAAATAAAATCTGTCTATCTGCTGTTTTCCAGTTCTTTGGCTAATTTCAGCCTGCTTGCGCACTCTCTGGCCATTTCGTCGCAGCGCTCGTTTTCAGGATGTCCGTTGTGCCCCTTGATCCAGAAAGTTGAGACTTTGTGACGGTTGAGCTGCTCATCGAGCATTACCCATAATTCTCTGTTTTTGACATCCTTCTTATCGACAGTTTTCCAGTTGTTTGCCTTCCATTTAGGAAGCCACTGGCTTATTCCGTCAACTACATACTTGCTGTCGGTGACAACGTTGACTTCACATGGTTCCTTGAGACACGCAAGACCGTTGATTACTCCGAGCAATTCCATGGCGTTGTTGGTGGTATTGTCAAATCCGGCTGAAAGTTCCTTGCTTTTATTTTTGTATTTCAGTATTGTACCGAAACCTCCTGGTCCAGGATTCTTCAAACATGAACCGTCTGCAAAGAGTTCAACCTTCTTCATAAGAGCTCCTAATCTGTTGAAAGACATATGGCAGATGTACGTATCAAACTGCCGTGACTGAGGCAATTTTACTTTAAAACAGGAGTGCTGTGCAATCTGATCGGCCGGAACTGTTGTAATGCCGTGCTGAAAAAGATCCGTGTTGAATTGAGATTCTTGTGGTAAAGTAGGCACATCCTGACAGAGAATTTTCAGTACCTGTGCATAAATAAAACTCACCGGTTCAGGTATCACGACAGTATCGGAGGTATGATCTGCGCGGGACGGGAATAAACTTGAAAAATTGTCAAATACCCGGTGAAGTCACAATCGGGTGGGCATTGCTGCGAAGGTGCTGTCAGCCGCCGTGCGATCAGCACCATTTTATGCAGCGGTACATATTAGTGATTAAATGTTGAAGAAACAACATCCGTTACTGCGACCGGACAGTTATACCCCCGTTTCCTTCAGGTGACGGGTGGCTGACAGGGTTGACTTTTTTATAGAGAAAAGGGGCGGGGTTTGATCAAATGATTTGTCAAACTTCTTGATATTGTAAACATTATTATGCGTTATTACTTATGACAGAAAAAAAGCGTACATCATCGCAGACAAGATGGCTGAAAGAGCATTTCAGCGATCAGTATGTTCAGGAGGCTCATCGACAGGGATTGCGCAGCCGTGCACACTTTAAACTTGAGGAAATTCAGGGAAAAGACCATGTTATCGGTCCATCCATGACGGTGGTTGATTTAGGTGCCGCACCGGGCGGATGGTCGGAGTACGCAGTAAAATGCATAGGCCGCAAAGGGAGAGTTGTAGCATGTGATCTGCTTCCGATGCGACCTATAACAGGTGTTGATTTTATTCAGGGTGATTTCAGAGACAGCCAGGTTCTTGAAGAATTGAAAAAGCTTGTCGGCTCAGACAGGGTCGACGTTGTTCTTTCTGATATGGCTCCTAATATGTCGGGAACCACAGGTGTGGATCAGCCAAAAGCGATGTATCTCGTGGAACTTGCACTTGATATGTGTATTGATGTTCTTGCCGATGGTGGCTCCTTTGTCGTAAAAGTCTTCAACGGTGAGGGTACAGAGGATTATCTGAAGACAGTCCGCAGGCTTTTCAAAACTGTAAAAATCAGGAAACCTGATGCATCAAGAGCTCGTTCACGCGAGGTATATTACGTGGCTACCGGCTTTAAACTTTCCGAAGCCGAACAGGAACGCCAGAGAAAAATGGCAGAGTTTGAAGATCTGGATATGGATGAACAGCCGGATCTGAAAAATGATTGAAATATCAAATTATTAAAACCTTTCTGCATGCGGAATCGTGTTTGGATGTGCCGTACAGTTAATAGTTTTTTTGTGATACAATGGGCATAATTTGAGTAACTGTGCTCTGAATTTATCATTATGAACCGGATGTTTTCTGTATTGTTTCGATGTTCATTGTGATTGAGGTCGGTGTGTCTCGGGAATAAAGATCCAGGTCTGCAGTACCGGATGTTTTATTTTACGGTTCTTCCGGGATGAGTGTCAGATCGGCAGGGTAGAATTAGATAAGGATTATTTAATAACATAATGGCAAAGCATATACTTGTTTGGCTGATATTTGCTGTGATAATAATGGCTCTTATTCAGTCAATAAGCTCGGACGGATATTCTGATAACAATCTTGATTATACCGATTTTGTTAACAAGGTTCTCAATAACGAGGTCGCCTCTGTTAATATCAAGGATGGCAGAAATATTACCGGCAGACTTTCCGGAGGAACTCCTTTCAATACTGTAATTCCGGTGTATGACGGCGGACTTCTTGAAAAACTCAGAGAGCATAATGTCAAAACTACAGGTGAATACGAGGAGTCGTCAGGTTTCCTTTCCGGTGTACTGATGTCATGGCTTCCTCTTATTCTTCTTATCGGTGTCTGGCTTTATTTCATGCGTCAGATGCAGGGCGGCGGAAGCAAGGCTACCAATTTCGGCAAGAGCCGTGCAAGGATGCTCTCTCCTGAGGAGATCAATACCGGATTTGATGATGTGGCCGGATGCGATGAGGCAAAGGCTGAAGTTGCAGAGGTTGTAGATTTTCTTAAAGAACCGGACAAGTACAGAAAACTCGGAGGCAAGATTCCAAAGGGTGTTCTCATGGTCGGTCCTCCGGGCACCGGTAAGACTCTTCTTGCCAAGGCCATAGCAGGCGAGGCCAAGGTTCCGTTCTTCTCTATTTCCGGTTCTGATTTTGTGGAAATGTTTGTGGGTGTCGGTGCTGCCCGTGTAAGAGATATGTTTGCCAAGGCGAAAAGCTGTGCACCTTGCATCATTTTTATTGACGAAATAGATGCAGTCGGTCGTCAGCGCGGTGCCGGACTCGGCGGCGGTAACGATGAACGTGAGCAGACTCTTAATCAGATGCTTGTCGAAATGGACGGTTTTGATGAAAGAGACTCTGTGATTGTAATAGCGGCTACCAACAGGCCTGATGTTCTGGATCCGGCCCTGCAGCGTCCTGGACGATTCGATCGTCAGGTTTACGTGACACTGCCTGATATCAAAGGCCGTGAGGCAATTCTTAATGTTCATATGAAGAATGTTCCTTTGGCGAAGGATGTTGATCCGGCGGTGCTGGCAAGAAGTACTCCTGGTTTTTCCGGTGCTGATTTACACAATCTTGTCAATGAGGCAGCTCTTTTTGCTGCAAGAGCAAATCTCAGACTTGTTTCCATGCACGAGTTTGAACTTGCCAAAGACAAACTTCTGATGGGTACTGAGCGCAAGTCCATGATCATGAGCAATGAAGAGATGGAAATGACTGCGTATCATGAGTCAGGTCATGCAATAGTTGGCAGACTCCTTCCGGAACATGATCCTGTTTACAAGGTGTCGATAGTTCCGCGCGGACGAGCCCTTGGTGTGACAATGTTTATACCTGAGGCAGACCGCTGGAGTCAGAGCAGAGCATATCTTTGTGCCAATATTGCCTCACTGTTCGGCGGCCGCATTGCCGAGGAAATAATATATGGCCGCGACAAGGTTTCAACCGGTGCCTCCAATGATATTGAGCGCGCCACCGGTATAGCCAGAAAGATGGTTACCCAGTGGGGTATGTCAGATCTTCTCGGACCTATCCTTTATACTGAAGAGGCCGGAGAGGTGTTTCTCGGCAAGAGCGTGACCAAAACCAAGCATATGTCAGATGATACTGCAAAGCTCATTGATGAAGAGGTTCATAAGATTATCATAGAAAATTACAAGGTGGCTGAAACTCTTATCAAGGAGAATATGGATATCCTTCATTCTATGAAAGATGCTCTTCTCAAGTTTGAAACCATTGATTCAGCTCAGCTTGATGATCTCATGGCGCGTCGCCCGGTCAGAGAGCCTCAGGAGGAGCGGGATGATGCACAGAAGCCGAAAGATGATACACAGATGAGCAAGGTCAGAAAGAATGAGACCGTCACGGTTGATATAAGTGAAGAGGCCTCAAAGGCTGAGCAGAATGAAAAAAATTCTGCCGGCAGTCAGGAGCAGAAATCCGAAAATGACGACGTGAAAGCATCAGTCGAAAATAATTCTTCAACAGCATCGGCTAGTGATGACGGTGTCGATGACTGGTCTGATGTGGAAACTGACAAGAAGGATAAATCAGATAGCACTTCTGATGATAAGTAAAACAGTCTTTTCATGCTGATGGAAGGAGAAGTATGGCTGTAACAAAGCTTGAGTACAAGGGCAAGGTTTTAGATTTAAGCCAACCCAAGATCATGGGTATTCTGAATGTTACCCCTGATTCGTTCTATGACGGAAGCAGATTCAGTTCTGTTGATTCTGCTTTGCAGCATGCCAAGGACATGGTGCTGGCCGGTGCTTCAATTGTTGATGTCGGCGGTGAATCAACCAGACCTGGCAGTGATCCTGTAACCGAAGAGGAGGAGCTGAGACGTGTAATTCCCGTTGTGCAGGCCATAGCGGAAAATACTGATGTCTGGATAAGTGTGGATACATCCTCTCCTGCGGTTATGAGAGCGGCTCTTGAGTCCGGTGCATCCATGATAAATGATGTAAGAGCACTGAGACGTCCTGGAGCGATGGAGGTCGTTGCCGAATACGGATGTCCCGTCTGTCTTCAGCATATGCTGGGTGAAGATCCTAAAACAATGCAGCAGAATATTGCTTATGAAGATCTTCTTGGAGAAATTTCATCTTTTCTTTACGAGCGAATTCATAACTGCCTGAATACCGGTATCAGACGTGAGAATATCATAATTGATCCGGGTTTCGGATTCGGAAAGAATATTGAGCAGAACTACAAACTTCTCGGTCAGCTCGATCGCTTGAGAAGTTTTGCGCTTCCTGTTCTGGTTGGAATGTCACGTAAATCAATGATAGGTGATCTTCTCAAAGTCAACACTGAAAATCGTCTTGCAGGTTCGATAGCGGCAAATCTCTTTGCAGTGGAGAAGGGAGCCGATATTCTCAGAGTTCATGACGTAAAGGAAATGGCCGAAGCTCTCAAGGTTTTCATGTATGCCAGCAAGTATTCAAAACAGAAGATAAAGAAGTAAATGGAAAGAAAATATTTTGGAACTGACGGAGTTCGAGGTGCTGTGGGTAACTATCCTATAACACCGGATTTCGTGCTGCGTTTAGGTTATGCCGCCGGTGTTGTTTTGGCGAGACAGGGTACCAAGAGAGTACTTATCGGTCAGGACACACGTATATCCGGATTTATGCTTCAGTCTGCACTGGAGGCCGGTTTTTCTGCTGCGGGAATACACTCGATTCTGGCCGGTGTGATGCCAACGCCTGCAGTAGCCTATCTTACAAGGGCTTTCAGGTGTAATGCCGGCGTTGTTATCAGTGCGTCGCATAATCCGTTCTATGACAACGGGATCAAGTTCTTTTCCGCTTTTGGAACAAAACTTCCTGATGAAGTGGAATCAGAAATTGAAAATATGATTGATCAGGATTTCAAGTGCGTTGAATCCTGGCTGCTCGGACGTTCCTCAGTGATAGAGGATGCTCCCGGCAGATATATAGAATTTTGTAAAAGCACTTTCCCTTCCGACAAGGATTTGTCCGGATGCCGCATAGTTCTTGACTGTGCCAACGGTGCTACTCATCATATTGCTCCGGCTGTTTTTTCGGAACTTGGAGCATCTGTTACAGCAATCGGCTGTGAACCTGACGGTATCAATATCAATGACAAGGTAGGATCAACTCATCCTGAAAAACTTATAGCGAAGGTTCTTGATACCGGAGCGGATATGGGTATTGCCTTTGATGGTGACGGTGATCGTGTAATGATGGTGGATTCTGACGGTACACTTATCGATGGTGACGGAATTCTTTACATTATTGCTTCGTCGCTCAAGCAGCTTAACAAACTTAACGGCGGTGTTGTCGGTACGCTCATGTCAAATTTAGGATTTGAACTGGCTCTCAGGCGTCTTAATATACCTTTTGCACGATCTGCCGTTGGCGACCGTTATGTGCTGGAACAGCTTCAGCAGAGAGACTGGCGGCTTGGAGGTGAAAATTCCGGTCATATTATAAGTCTGGACCATTCCACAACAGGAGACGGAATTGTATCAGCTCTTCAGGTACTCAAGGCTCTTTCCCGGACAGGAAAAACTCTGAAAGAGGCAAGAAAGGACCTGGTAATGTTCCCTCAGGTACTGATTAACAAGAAGTTTGTTGACGGAATGGATCCTCTTCATGATCCGAAAGTTATCGATGCCGTCAAGGAGGCAGAAGCCAGACTTGGCGAGCAGGGCAGAGTTCTTCTGAGAAAATCAGGAACCGAGCCTCTGATACGTGTTATGGTTGAAGGTTCTGACGGAAAACTTGTAAATGAAATGGCAACCTATATTGCAGATCTGATTTAACTGATTTCTGTAAAAACCTTGTTAAAATTTACAGATATAGTAAGATCTGCCGTGTTTTTTTTTGTTTTTAATATTCAGAATTGTGATGTTCTGAATTTATTTTCGTAAGTAGGATATATTGTAATGTATAGTGTGTTGTTAGCCCTTTATCTGATGGTGTCGATTGTTCTTATCGGTTTGATTCTTCTTCAGCATGGAAAGGGTGCAAGCATGGGTGCTTCCTTTGGTGCCGGCGCGTCTAATACAGTATTCGGTTCTGTTGGAAGCGGAAACTTTCTGACTCACTCAACTGCTGTTCTGGCTGCTCTTTTTTTCATTATAAGTTTAGGTATTACCGCTCTCTATGCTCATCAGGATCACGGCAGTACAGATTTTGATAATCTTCAGAGTATTGCAGATCAGGCAGCCACAGGTGCTGATTCCGCCGATAAGAAGGAGGAGAATTCATCTGATCTTCCAACTGAAAATTCAGACGTCGGGGTAAAGGCTATTGATGAGAAAAAAACGGCGACTGAAGCAGAAAGTGCCGGTACGGCAACAGACCCTTCTAAAGCCGATCAGGATGTATCACGTTCTCTTGATGTTAACGGGCAGACCGAAGCCTTAAAGCAGCAGGCAGCCGATGAGGTGGCAAAGCTCAAGGAGCAGACCGAAGCCTTAAAGCAGCAGGCATCCGATGAAGCGGCAAAGCTCAAGGAGCAGACCGAAGCCTTAAAGCAGCAGGCGTCCGATGAGGCGGCAAAGCTCAAGGAGCAGACCGAAGCTTTAAAGCAGCAGGCGGCCGATAATGCAGCAAAGCTCAAGGAGCAGACCGAAGCCTTAAAGCAGCAGGCAGCCGATAATGCGGCAAAGCTCAAGGAGCAGACCGAAGCTTTAAAGCAATCTGATGCGGCTGTTTCAAAAGACGTAGTTTCTGATAAATGATCCTTTTGCAGTTGTTATAAAGAAGATCTGATTTTGCAATGTTGTTTTTTTAATTTAATACCGGCGTTATGAGCCGGTTTTTTTATTGGCACTGTTGAACAAAAGTGTTGATACCGCAGAAACCAATACATTTCATAAGTATTTATTTTTAACTTAAAAAGTAGATTTTTTTGCCAGATGAATTTGTGCATGTATGTATCATGCCGGTTCCCGGAGCAACACTATTCCTTAACAGAGCCAGAATGAATTAGTGATTTTATATAATAGAGAGCGATATACAACACTAATGCACATTGCAGTTTGCCTGAATTATATACAGTTTTTTTTTCAAGAGCGCGGATATCACCATTCTTATGAGACTGATGGATGATTTTAGCTCTGATTTCTCCTGAGTTTTTTGCCTGCATTTATTGTTCTCAGTATTTTAGTATATATTATGTAAGATATTTACTCAAATAAAACTTACATAAGAAAAATATAAATGCTTTTAATTTCAATGAGTTACGATTCTTCTGCAAAAAGATATGAATGAAAAACCAGCAGCTTTAATAACAGATTAACGACCTCACACATGAATACAGGGAAGCTTATATAAAGTTAATGGATTCAAATGAAACCTTTGATTAAAAAATGAACAGTTAAATTGTGAAGTGGATCAAATTATCTTAAATTATGTGACACAGATCATTATTCTCGCTCGTGAGGGATAACATGTTGTTTTTA
>JAEEOK010000017.1 GCA_016284235.1 Succinivibrionaceae bacterium | reverse complement strand
TGATAGTACGGGGACTTCATTGAACATAGAATTTGTGCAGTAACGATTAATCCTAATTGATTCCTTCTTTCTGTCTGAGAAGAGATTGGCTCGGATATGAGCGGCTCCAATGCGAATTAAACGAACGTGCTTCACTATGCTTTGTTCCATTGTGAAAAAGTTGTAGACACAAAACTCTCGGGAACCGGTGATTGTTATTAAGATGAAATGTCCAACTCAGCTACTGGGTGCAGTATCTTCCTCATTTTTGCGGTTGAAACTTTTGCTGCATATCAGGTGTAATCAGATTTTTTCTTCC
Organism: Succinivibrionaceae bacterium; assembly: GCA_016284235.1. Taxonomy (GTDB): domain Bacteria; phylum Pseudomonadota; class Gammaproteobacteria; order Enterobacterales; family Succinivibrionaceae; genus UBA2804. Next base: position 62,879 of record JAEEOK010000017.1, on the reverse strand, counting down.
GGCGTGACAGGCGTGACAGGCCGGGAGAATGTTTTCTTTAGTTTCAATTCAATTTTCTGTTCAGGGGAAAGAAACAGATCTGATGTAAGTTTTCTGTAAACTTCCGTATATTCGCCGTTGCTTTCCCTTATTGTCAGTTCTCTGGTTTCAGGATGAGGAGATCGTTGAATGAAGGATGAAAATATAACGGAGAGATAGAAATCATTACGGACCGAGTTTTTGACGTTTACTACCAGGTTAACGTACATATTGTTATTTTCAATAATGCTGAATACTTTGTTTTCTATATTGTAGGGCAGGCATACAGCGATTGATCCTCCGGGTGACAGTATTTCTGCTGCTTTACGGAAAAAATCGGTATGTGAAAGTTCAGAAGTGTAGCGTGATATTCTGCGGCATCTTTCGATGGAATCCGGTCCGCTTGAATAATATGGCGGATTTGAAATTATAAGATCGTATTTTTTGCCGCTTGTAAAGTCTCTGAAATCTCCGTTTATGACACGAATCCTTGAATCCATGTGATTTTCTCTGACATTTTGCTTTGCCTGCTCTGCCGCTTCTGTGACAATTTCTATTGCATCTATCGAAGCTTTGGTTTTGTGCGCCATCATTAGAGCAAGCAGACCGGTACCGGTTCCCACATCAAGAATATGGGATGCATTTTCTGGGTTTGTGAGGCAACCCAGAATAATGCTGTCGGTACCAACCTTCATGGCACACCGGTCCTGCCTTATTATAAACTTTTGAAACTGAAAGAAACTGTTTGACATTTCTATTCCTGAAAAGTTTTTGTAATGCTATAAATTCTAATAGACTATTGTGTTTGCGTGTTGCAAAATGTGTGAATAGGTCTTGCTGATTTGTAATGACTGATTTTTCTTGATGCATTGTATAAACTGTGTTACAAAGCAGAAAATGGAAACTGTTCAGTTTTGCAGTCAGCCTGTTCGACGCCATTTTAACATATTTAGAATATGGTACTTCTTAATTGGATTTTCTATTCTTCTGCTTTTTTAGTCGGTAATCTGCTGATTTCTGTATATTAAGGCAGATCATCTTTTCTGTTTTTGATTTTTTTGTTGAGATACCTAAATGCAGTTTGAAGATTTTGATCTTGATGATGCTTTGCTTGCAGCTGTTTCTGATGCAGGATTTAAAAAACCGACCACGGTTCAGAGTGAAGCTATTCCTGAAGCACTGATGGGCAGGGACATCATGGCAGGCGCACCTACCGGTACCGGCAAAAGTGCCGCCTTTCTGCTCCCGTGTCTTCAGCATCTTATTGATTTTCCAAGAAGAAAGCGTGATGGTGCCAGAATTTTAATTCTTACTCCTACAAGGGAACTTGCCATTCAGATAGGGGAAAATGCAAAACAGCTTTCCTCTCACTGTAATTTTTCTATAGAGTATATTATCGGCGGAGTGGGATATGAACATCAGGAGCAGTCGTTTGCTGCGGGTGTGGATATTATTGTAGCGACCCCTGGCAGACTGATGGAATATGTTAGAAACAGGGCCTTTCTCGGCAGCACAATTGAGATCCTCGTAATTGATGAAGCTGATCGAATGCTGGACATGGGTTTTATCGATGATGTAGGAAAAATATCCGATGCAACATCAAGACGCAAGCAGACAATGCTTTTTTCAGCTACGCTTGAAGGTATTGGATTGGAAAAATTTGCATCTGCTGTTTTAAATGATCCTGTACGAATTAATTCTCAGTCTCCCAGATCTGAGAAAAGAAAAATTCCGCAGTATTTTTATTATGCAGATGATCTGGATCATAAGAATAGGCTGCTTGAACATATTCTCCGCCAGGAAGAACTTTCAAAGACCCTTGTTTTTGTAAAAAGCCGCGAACAGATGGCTAAATTAAGATCTTTTTTGGACGGAAAAGGTATAAAAGCCGCGTATCTTCAGGGTGAAATGGAGCAGGATAAGAGAATAAAGGCTTTTGAGAGTTTTTCAAATGGTGAGATTTCTCTTCTCGTTGCAACAGACGTTGCTTCAAGAGGTTTGGATGTCCCAGATATCAGTCATGTAATCAATTATGATCTTCCGTATTCTGCAGATGTCTATGTTCATCGTATCGGCAGAACGGCAAGAGCCGGAAAAAAAGGTGTGGCGATAAATCTGGTAGAGGCTCATGATTATCTCAAAGTTTCAAAATTTGAGCGGTATACCGGAGAGAAAATAGAAAGGCGTGTATTTGACGAATTAAGACCTGTCACCAGAATTCCTCAGTTTACAAAGAAGAAAAAGAAGGATGAGAAAAAGGTTGTTCGCAAAAAGGTTAAAAATCGTAAAAGAGACACGTTAAACAAGGGACGTCCGGATTTTCAGAGTAAGAAGACCCCGAAAAACAGCCCTTCCTCTGCCGGATAATGTAGACTGTTCAGCAGAAAGTCTGGTAATCAGCTTTATGCTGCAGTTTGCATTTGTAAGCCAGGTTTTGATTAGTTCTGGAGGGTTGCATTTAACTGCCCGGTTTGACAGCTTTTATCTGAACCCGGAATTGAAAAAAAAGATCGCAAAAAATACGATCTTTTTTTGAGTGACTAAATTCAGTAATTAATCAAGTGCTGCAGCATTGTACTGAACAAGGAAGGAATTGATACGCTCCATCTGCTCATTTGAATCAGCACCAGTGCATTCCCAGGTATATGCATCTTTTAACTGGACAGGCCTAAGTTTCTCCTTGAGAAATGTATCGAAATTTTCATGAACAGGAAGAAAAGCTTTCCAGTTGTCAAGTGACTTGATTTCACCGGTGAACCAGTTGATATATGCATCAACAGCCTGTAAAGTATTTTTGTTGTCACCTGCTTCAATAATAGCATTTTTCTGTTCAAACGCTTTAAGGGCAACATTGTTCGCTACGAATCTTACTCTCATTTTTTTTTTCGCCTGATAGTCTGTAAAAAGTTGGGTTGATTATATTACATTATCCATTTTGTAGCAATGTTTTTGATCTGTATCACTTTTTTAGAAATGCAGAAAAATCAAGTTTAGCTGCTTAAACAGTTGATCAGTCCGGAAGCAGAGATATGAGCATGTCGTTGTTGTACAGATATCCTTTATCTGTAATTCTGTACATACCGCCGCTGCTCCTTTCTACATAATTTTCTTTTTCCATTGATTTGAGAATATCTGATACTTCAACCGGAGATAAAAATGTATGTTCGACTATATCTGTTAGTTCCAGTCTGTTATCCATCAGCCTGGCTCGGTTTAAAAAATATTGAAAAGGAATATCTGACTTGCTTACAAGCTCTGCGTTTTCAATGAAATTGCAGCTTCTCATATATTCATCTGGTTTTAGCGGCTGGGCGATTCTGTAGATTCGTTTGGTTTCTTGATCTGATACTTTTGCGTGAGCTCCCGCACCGATACCGAGATAATCATCAAAATTCCAGTAGATCAGATTGTGTCTGCATTTTTTGCCGTCACGGCAGTAGTTTGATATTTCATATCGTTCATATCCCGCATTTCTGAGTTTTTCTATGCCTGCTTCTGACATATCTGCGAGAAGATCGCTGTTGGGCAGGTTTTGCGGGGGATTACGTCCGAATTCAGTATCATCCTCGATTGTAAGTTCATACCATGAGATATGATCCGGCTCTATAGCCAAAGACCTTTCCAGATCTTCAATGCAGTCGGAAATAGTTTGTCCCGGCAGACCGTACATAATATCCATATTTATATTCCTGAAATTAAGACTGCGGGCAGTTTTAATTATGCTGAGTGCATCATTCGCACTATGGATTCTGCGGAGACTTTTTAAATATCTGTCATTAAGACTCTGAACTCCGAAACTTATTCTGTTTATTATCCCGCCGAGAGCCTCAAGCTGTTTCCTATCGGCCGTTCCTGGATTGATTTCCATTGTTATTTCAGCATCGGTTTCAATATGAATGAGCTGTTCAATCCCTTCGAAGAGTTTATTTATAATCACAGGATCGAATAGTGACGGTGTCCCGCCTCCTATGAAAATGGTTTTCAATTCATCAGGATGATATGCGTCGGACATTGCCGTCAAATTCCTCAGTAGAGCATCCACATACTTTTCCTGCGGAATGAGAATTCTTGATGTTCCGTAGGAGTTGAAGTCGCAGTACGGACATTTTCTCAGACACCACGGCATATGGATGTACAGGGAACTTGCCTTTTTCATTTTTCGTATACAGGTCTAAGGTGTTCAAGAAGCATTTTCAGAGCCTTGGCCCTGTGACTTAGTGAATTTTTTCTTTCCATGGATATCTCTGCAGCTGTTAGTGATTCATCCGGAAGCAGAAAAATAGGATCATATCCGAATCCGTTTGTTCCTCTGGGCTTGTCAATAAGATAACCCTCCCATGATGCCTGACAAATGATTGGAGTCGGACTTCTGAAGTGACTCATGTACACCATTACACACCAGTATCTGCATGTTCTTTTCTCCTGAGGTACGTTTCTGATATTTTCAATCAGTTTTAAGAGATTCTTTTCATCATTTGCACCCGGACCATAGTAACGTGACGAGTAGACACCGGGTTCTCCCATAAGCGCATCCACCTCTATGCCTGAGTCATCTGCAATTGCCGGCAGTCCGGTTTGCTTACTTGCATTTCGAGCTTTGATAATGGCATTTTCTACAAAAGTTGTCCCGGTTTCCTCCGCTTCGGTTACATTGTACTTGTTTTGCGGTGATACACTTATTCCTATAGTGCTTAGCATTGCGTTGATTTCTTTGACTTTGTGCATATTTCCTGTTGCAAGTACTATTTCTTTCATTTTTTCCTCTGGGTTTACTATCATCCGGATGATAACAATGGATATATATATATTCTTGTTTTTTTATTGAGATGAGTCAGATTTTATACGTCATTATGATGTCGTTCAAGACTGATATTCATTTAGTTTCTCTAAGTTTTAGGTGTTCTGCAGCCAGGATTGGCAATGCCGGCGGTTACAGGCTGTTTATTATTGAATTATCCGGTCTTTTTGATTTTCTGTTTTTTTGATGATTCATCTGTTTAAAAAGTATTAATAAATCCGGAAAAATATCGGGAAAATCATGGTTTTTAGAGTATTTGGTTTCAAACGAGCCTGTTTAATTCGAAAATAGATGGATAACTGTATATTATTTAATCAATCTGACTGATTATTGTTAAATCAAATTCAAAATCAAAAGTTTTAACTTGATCACACTTTTGATGATGTGTATTATAAAAATGTGATGTGAATCACATAATTCAAATCCGAAACATGAGAGGTAATAATTATGTTTAAGAAGTTTTTTAATGCAAATAGTGGTAAGGAGTTTTCTCCTGTAACCAGAAAATATTATTTTTCTTACAGAGTTAGATAATTCCTGCTGTCGTGGATTTTTGAGGAGATTATAAAATGTTAAAGAATTTATTAAAAGGCAGAAGTACTGCCGGTAAGGTTACTTTCAACAAACCTTATACTAGAAAGTACTTTTTTGAATACGAATTGATTTAATTTACATCTGATTATAATATCTATTAACCAGGAGAGAGGGAGTCGTCAGTTACGACTCCCTTCGGTTTTTTTGTGTGTCAGCTGTTTGTCTGGGGATCACTTTTTCTTTAATTTTTGCTTGTGGACAATAACAATTAAAATCGGATTCAGTCAGGTCTTTTTATTGATGTCTTCTGCTATGCTATACTCTAGGTAATCTATTTTTTGTGGTCGCAACAATATGAAATTCCAAAACTGCAGATTTATTATTGCCAGGGATAAATTTTTAATTATAGATAATCTGGAACTTCCTGATACTGGATGTGTGACTTTTGTCGGTGCCAACGGCTCAGGTAAAACGTCACTTGCAAAAGCTCTGTCCCGTGAACTCGTGCTGGCTTCTGGAAAAGCTTCGATTGATGTAAATCTTGATATAGCCCGGATTTCCTTTGAAAAGCAGGTCAGTATTATAGAATCTGATTTCAGATTGCGTAATTCAGACAATGCTTCAGAAGATGAACTTTACGGTATAACTTCCCGTCAGCTTATAGACTCTGTCAGCAGAGCTTCACCCGCTGTTGAAAAAGCTTTATGCGACAGACTTGATATAACAAAATTACTTGATTTACCTTATCATGTAATTTCAAGCGGTGAAGGCCGCAAAGTCATGATTGCCAGGGCTATTCTTGCAGCTAAGAATGTTATTATCATGGATGCCCCCTTTGATGGTATTGATGTTCAGACCCGTCGCAGTCTGACGGATATATTCTATGAGCTGTATGAGTCAAACCGGCTTGTCATACTTATTGTTAACAGATACGACGAGATACCTGATTTTGCTCAGCAGATCGGTATTATCAGTGACTGCGAACTCATTAAATTCGGAACAAGGCAGCAGATGCTTGCGGATTTGGAATTTATGCAGCTGAAAAATTCCGAGGCGGTGGCAAATCTTTCGGTACCGGATGCTCCGTCTGATGCTCCGGTATATAATTTTGACGGTCCCCTTGTGGAAATGGAGGATGTAGTAGTCCGATACATGGACAAGGTGATCATCAATCATCTGAGCATGAAGATAAACCGCGGGGAAAACTGGCAGATAACAGGGCCGAACGGGGCAGGCAAGTCTACTCTTCTTTCTCTCATTACCGGAGATCACCCGCAGGGATACTCCAATAAACTCAGGCTTTTTGGCATAAGGCGGGGTTCTGGAGAAACTATCTGGGATATTAAGAAAAAAATAGGTTTTGTGAGTCCGTCATTTCATCTCTCCTACAGGGTGAACTGCAGTGTGAGGAATGTTATTCTTTCCGGCTATTTTGATTCGATCGGATTGTATGAGATGCCCGGTGATGAAAAACTCCTTCTTGCTGATAAGTGGCTTAAGGTTATCGGAATGGAGACCATGGCTAATAATCCTTTCATGTCCTTATCTTTTGGCCAGCAGAGAATCGTTCTAATCGCCAGAGCACTTGTAAAGCATCCTCCGGTTCTTATTCTGGATGAACCTTTGCAGGGACTTGATGCTGTCAGCCGTTTGCTTGTTAAATCATTTGTTGAATATCTGATGCTTTCAGGATCTACTCAGGTTTTGTTTGTTTCTCACCACAAGGAGGATGCTCCGCGGGGGATTACCAATGTGCTTGAGTTTATACCGCATGGAGTTTCTTATACCTACAGATTTTCAAATACGAAGGTCATGGGCGGCAATTCCTCGAGTCAGTAGACTTTTGTTTAATTGTTTAGAGTGAGAGATGATTTCATGAAGAAAATAATGGCGGCTGTGCTGATTCTGACAGCTCTTATTTGCGGATGTGAAAGAAAAAATAAGGTTATAAAATCACCGAATTCATCCAGCAGAGCACAGGTTATAGGGAAACATGACGGCTCTCTTATAGGTCCGGGCTACCTTAAGGTCGGAAATGTACAGGTTGTTGTTCAGAATCATAAGATATTTGTTAACGGAGTAAACTACGGATCAATTCCGAAGGAGGCGGAAACCAGGGTGCATGTTGATGATGACGGAGGATTTGAGATTTGGGTTAATGATGAAAGACGTCATCCTGATACCCGTAAAAATCAGAATCAATCTCAATCCAACCGCAGAATCAGATTGAACTGACGTCCGCCTTAGAATTTTGAATAAATCAGAATTCTTCATCAGTTTTATGGAATATTTTATAGTCTTCCAGTTCTTTTAAGTCAGGATCCTGCGCGGTCCGCGGGATCTGAACCTTTTCCCCCATGATTTGCGGCATTGTTTTCATGAGCACTACATCAATGATGCACTTGGCTCTTGAGAAGTATTCGCGAATATTCATTTTAAAATCAGGACTGCCACCGGCATTGAAAGCAACGACATCGGCTCCGTAATGCCTTGCTATGAACACAGCGCGCTCGTTTTGAAATTTCTGAGATATTATGGTGAAAGAATCCTGACCGAATATCAGTTTTGCGCGTATTACGGAATCAAGAGTTCGCCGGCCGGCAAAATCAAAAACTATGTTTTTTTCCGGTATTCCCCTTTTTATGAGTTCTTTTCTCATTTCCCTGGGTTCGTTGTATGACCTGTGGCGGTTGTCACCTGATACAATGATGGTTTTTATTTTTTTGGCCTGGAAAAGTCTGACTGCGGCATTTATTCTTTCTTCAAAATAGATATTTATTTTGCCGTTGACTACATATTTTGATGTTCCAAGTAAAAGTCCGACTTCGTTTTCCGGAAGCTGTGCTATAGAGTCAAAAATATAATCTTTTGAATAGTCATTTATGTAGTAGTTACCGACAAAAACAAACAATGCCAATAATACCATTATCGGCATTGCTATTTTTGCAATATACTGGACGATTACCTTTGAACTCATTTTCTGCTCTAGAGAACGTATTTTACGCTTTCAATTTTTCCGAGAGCTGCATAAAGGGCTTTAAGCTGTTCTTCGCTTGAGGCCATAAGTTCCACATGGAAGGATGCGTAGGTTCCTTTTTTGGACAGAGTTCTTGTTATTTCTGAAAGAATTTCGAGTTCAAATTCCTCTTCTATCACTTTTACAATCTGATTCTGAACATGATCGGAATCATTTCCGATTACTCTGAATGAGAATTTGCATGGAAATTCCAAGAGTTCCTTAAAAGTAGGATCCCGTTTAACAGATGTCATTGTCTACCTCAGCTGAAAAGACTAGTGAAAAATTGAACAATCCAGTCCCATATTTTTCCGAAAAATCCGCATTCGTCAACCTGCTCGAGAGCTACAAGCGGTGCTTTATATATTATCTTGTCCTCTGAGCGAACAATGATCGCACCGACTTTTGTTCCCTTTTTCATCGGAGCTTCCATTTTCACCTTATCGTCGAGTTTCACCGAAACCTTGATTGTGTCAACCTTGTTCCTTGGTATGGCGATTTTAATTTCCTGAGCGGAGCCAAGACTTAGATTGTTGGTTTTTCCGTAGTAAATCCTTTGGGTTATCAGTTCTTTTCCTGCTGCTGTTATAGGAACCTTTTTATAGAATCTGAAACCGTAGGTAAGGAGCTTCTTTGAGTCCTCCGCACGCTGAGCTTCGGACTGGGCTCCGATTACTACTGAGATAAGTCTGAAATTTGAACCATCTTCTATCGGTTCAACAGCTGAAGCAACCAGATTGTATCCTACCTGACTCAGATGTCCGGTTTTTATGCCGTCAAAGTGCAGGGTATTGTCCCAAAGCAGTCTGTTGCGGTTGATCTGCTTGATATTATTGAACGTAAATTCCTTTTGAGAATAAATTTTGTATTCTTCCGGCAGATCATGGATCAGATGACGTCCGAGAAGCGCCATGTCGTATGCTGTGGAGTAGTGATTAGGATCGTGCAGTCCGTGGGAGTTTACGAAGTGGGAATCGTTCATTCCGAGGAATTTAGCCCACTCATTCATAAGACTAGCAAATGCATCCTCTGAACCAGCTATATGCTCAGCCATTGCAATACAGGCATCATTGCCTGACTGGATAATGATGCCGAGATTGAGATCATTGACAGATACCTGCTTGCCGACTTCTATGAACATCTTGGATGAATCACCATAGTTTTTTGACCATGCATTTTTGCTTATGGTTACCATGGTGTCCTTTTCTAGGCGACCTGCCTGGATCTCCTGACCGATAACATATGATGTCATCATTTTGGTAAGAGATGCAGGAATAATTCTCTCCTTGATATTGTGTCCGAGAAGAACCGCACCTGTATCGTAGTCCATGAGTATATAGGCCTGCTCGCTTAACTGAGGAGGTTCAGGCATTACATCAAGAACAACTGATTGTGGGTTAGGCTTTGGTACCGGTTTGTTCGGTGTCGGCTTCGGATCCGCCGATGCCGCGACGCCGCAGAAAAGCAGAGCACTCGCTGCGACGGTCAATAACTGATTAAACTTCATTTTAAATCTCCGTTATGCTTAATCCAGATATAGCAGATAGGAATTCGGATATCCAACGGAACGTACCTTTTCCAGTTCCTTTTCTGCTACATTCGGACGGAATGGACCAAGATAAACTTTGTACATTCCTGTATAGGTTCTTACAAAAATTTCTTTTTCGTTTTTTGACAATTTCTTTCTCAGATTTTGTGCAAACTCATTAGCCTTGGCGTGATCATTGGTTGCTATTACCTGAATATATCTGTTGTGAAGCTGGTCCTTGAGCTGCTGAGCATTTGGCGGCTCAGGCACTTTTATCAGTTCAAGCTTTACTTTTGCCGTGCCGTTTTTAACTACGTCCAGGAGGTTTGCCGCTCCCTCGGATAAATCAATAACTCTTCCGTCATGAAAAGGTCCGCGATCGTTGACGCGAACTACAATAGATTTGTTGTTTTCAAGGTTTGTCACCTTTACATACGACGGCAGAGGCAGGTTCTTGTGAGCTGCACTGATTGATTTCTGATCATAAACTTCACCGTTTGAAGTTTTTTCACCATGAAATCCGGGACCGTACCATGATGCAATTCCTATTTCCTGATAGTCCTCTATATCGTTCCAAACCTCATATCTTACGCCGTTCAGAGTATAATCAGCGTTTCCGATGCGTGAGTAGGGTTCGTATTTGATCTGCACACCTTTTATGTTTGCTGTATCAACCTTGCGGTGCAGATATTTTTTAGCATCGGTTCCTATTCCCGTGGCATATGTTTTTCTCCGCACAATCAAAGGCTTCTGCTCTTCTGTTTGCAGTGACGGATCCGGAAAATACTCGAATTTTTCTGAAGTCGAGCAGCCTGACAGTATGCACAGCAGACCTATGTTCAGCAATTTCAGATGTTTCATCATTATTGTCCAGGTTAGCGGTTATGTGGCCTGTTTCCGTTCGGCTTCTGGTCATGATGCGACGGAGCGCTGTTATGATGCTGAGGCTTAGGGGCCGGAGCACTGCTATGATGCTGAGGCTTAGGGGCCGGAGCACTGCTATGATGCTGAGGTTTAGGAGCCGGAGCGTTTCCGCGATGATCCATTCCGTGAATGTTGTCATGTCTGCCGTGTCCAGGTCTGAATTCTGGCTCTTCAATTCTGTAACCGGACTTTCTCTTGATTTCCTGGCTTAACTGATACACAGCCATGGCATACAAAGGACTGGTGTTGTAGCGGGTTATGGATACAAAATTAGGATAAACTACGTAATAGATTTTTCCTTCCTCACCGTCAAGTTCAATGAGTTTCACCCTGTCATGATCCTTTGCGGTATTTCTCGGAGCGTATATTTCTACTCCGCGTTTTTTCAGTTCTCCGATGGTTACATTCGGAACAGGCTTGCCTCCGAGCAGGGATGATACATTTGATCTTTTTGGAACATAAGCCTCAAATGCAACAGGTTTGCCCAGCACCCATTTGCTGTTTTTGAAATAATTGGCTATGCTTCCAATGGCATCGCTCGGGGAGTAGAAAAGATCCTTCTTTCCATCGCTGTTGAAATCAACAGCGTAACTGAGGTAACTGGACGGCATGAACTGCGCCATACCCATTGCTCCGGCGTATGAACCTTTTCTTTCGTCATATTCCCAGTCCTGGTTCTTTGCAAGTTTTACATAATTTGCAAATTCCTTGCTGAAGTACTGTCCTCTTTTCGGATAGTGGAATCCAAGGGTGTAGAGGGCGTCAACGATCTTCCATGAACCCATATTCTGACCGTATGTGGTTTCTACGCCAAGAATGGCAACAATAATCTCCTTCTCCACTCCGTAGATTTTTTCAGCACGCTCAAGTTCCTTAAGGTTTCGCTTAAGAAATGCAGCTCCTTCGTTGATTCTTTTGTCTGTGAGAAAAATAGTGCGGTACTTATACCACGGTTTGCTCTCCCACGGCTTTGTTATCATCTCTATAATTTTCGGCTGATAGGTCGCATGGGTAATGGCATGTCGCAAATCATGGATATTCACGTTTGTTTCATGACTCAGTGCAGTCAGTCTGGATGCTGTCTGTCTGGTGATTTCAGCAGTTTCGGCACAAGAACTTGCAAATGTAACGAGTCCTGCAGTGATTAACGCTACCCAACTATTTAATTTCATTTTGCTTCCTAGTATTGTTGTTTTTTACGATGTGTACTAATCGCCATGATTATACCAAAAGCTGCCGACAATGTTATCATTGATGTGCCTCCGTAACTTATCATCGGAAGAGGAACACCTACTACCGGCAGCAGTCCGCTTACCATGCCCACGTTTACAAAAATGTAGAAGAAGAATGTCAGTGTAAGAGCTCCGCTGAGAAGTCGTTCAAAGGTATTTTGGGCATGTATTGAAATGTATGCGCATCTCGCTATTACCGCGGCATAAAGGGTCAGCAGGAAAAGAAATCCGGCAAATCCGAATTCTTCGCAGTACACCGCAAATATAAAGTCAGTATGACTCTCAGGCAGAAACTGCAGGTGGGATTGAGTTCCGTGCAGCCATCCTTTTCCGACCATTCCTCCGGAGCCGATGGCGATTTTTGACTGTATTATATTGTAGCCGGAATGCAGCGGATCTGATTCCGGATTAAGAAATGTAAAAATACGCTGTTTCTGGTAGTCATACATAAAGAAGAACCAGTGGATTGGCGCATACAGTGCAACAATGACTGCACCGGAGATAATCAGATACCAGTTCAGTCCGGCAAGGTAAATAATAAAGCATCCAGAAACAGCTATAAGAACTGCTGTTCCAAGATCCGGCTGAAGCACAATCAGTGCTACCGGAAACATTATCATAATGAATGCGACAAGACACGGCAGAAATCTGGCGGGCAGAACTCTTTTGGCAAAAAATGCGGCAATTGTCATGGGCATTATGAGTTTTAGAAATTCGGCAGGCTGGAATCGCACAATTCCCAGATCCAGCCATCGTTCAGCACCTTTTCCCACATGTCCCATTATAAGCACAAGTATCAGAAGAACCGTGCATATGGCATAACCCACGTATGCCCATCTTGCATAGAATTTCGGAGATATCGACGCCATAAAAAGCATCGCGAAAATGGCGATAAATGTTCTGACAATTTGAGCTATTGTCATATCGATATTTTCGTTTGTGGCGGAATAAAGAACTACAATGCTCGTGCACATAAGTGCAACAATACCGATAAGCAGCGGAATATCAACATGGAGATTTTTGATTAAGCTGAGGAACTTGTTCATCATTTCTTTTTTTCCGCTTTTTTGTCTGATATCTCTATCTGGGGATGATCAGGATCAAGAAGATATGCATCGAGCATTTTCCTTGCTATCGGGGCGGCATATTTACTGCCGCCTCCGGCATTTTCCAGTATTACTCCCACAAGAGCCTTTGGTGCTTCGTAGGGTGCAAATGCCACGAACAGAGCATTATCTCTGTGTTCCTTGGCGATTGCAGAAGCGTTGTAGTGCTGATCCTGCTTGATGGTTATAATCTGTGCCGTGCCTGATTTTCCTGCCGCCTTGTACTTTGTTCCCGCAAACGCTCTTCTTCCCGTTCCTTCAGGACCGTTTATAACCAGATACATTCCCTTCATTCCCACATCAAAGTATCCTTTGTTGTTTACTTCAACAGCGGTTTCCTTCGGAGGTTCGTATTTCTTGCGCGGATTGTTGATCATAAACTCCTTGGGAGCCATTTCATCGTAATTTTTTGCCAGATGAGGAATGACGTTTTTTCCGTGCTGGATAAGTATTGCGTGGGCTCTGACAAGCTGTATGAGAGTCGTTGACCAGTAACCCTGTCCTATGCCGATGGGTACGGTATCCCCGGGAACCCAAACCTGCTTGAATCTTCCCATTTTCCACTGCTTGCTTGGAAGATTTGCAAGGGATTCCTCATAGAGATCAATTCCGGAATGTTTACCGAAGCCGAACTGTCCCATGTATTTGTTAATGTTGTCGATGCCGGCCTTGAATGCAAGATCGTAAAAGAACGTATCGCATGAGATTTCTATTGCCCTGTATACATCCATCCAGCCGTGACCCCATCTGCGCCAGTCTCTGAATTTATGCGAGGAACCCGGAAGACTGTAATAAGGACCGCCGAAGAACTGGGTTTTAGGTGTAATGAGTCCTTCGTTGAGACCCATTACAGTCATGAGCGGCTTGATGGTTGATGCAGGGGCATAACCGCCCTGTGACACCCGGTTGATGAGAGGACGATCAGGGTTATTGAGAAGCTCGTTGTACTCAGAAGACAGAATGCCCCTAACGAACATATTCGGGTCATAGCTCGGATTGGAGGCGAATGCAAGTATCTCACCGTTGTTCGGATCGAGCAGAACAATGGCGCCTTTTGTCTCTCCGAGAAGTTCCTGTGCTTTTTTCTGCAGGTTTATATCTATTGTCAGATAGATATCTTTTCCAGGGGTAGGGGTGGCAAACTCTATGGTCCTGGCAACGCGTCCCGTACTGTCCACTTCAACCTTCTTGTAGCCTACAGTTCCGTGAAGAATATCCTCGTAGAATTTTTCAACCCCCTGTTTGCCTATATCCTGGGTAGCGGCATAATTCAGAGTTTTGTTCAGTTTTTCAAGCTGCTCCACATCCTTCTGGTTGATTCTTGCAACGTATCCCAGAGCGTGTGTAAGAGTACTGCCGAAAGGATAATAGCGCTTCAGCTTAGGCTGAACATAAAATCCTGCAAAATCATACTGGTTTACTGAAAAAATTGCGATTTGCTCTTCTGTGAGTTTGCTTGCGACAACGATAGGCTTGAATTTTTTTCCAACGCGGATTTTTTCAACAAGCAGATCTATGTCCTTGTCTTCAAAGGGCAGATCAAGGAGCGCTTTTAGTTCCTGCAGTGTATTGCGCACTGTTTTGCCGCGATCTATGTCTTCAGGAATGACCTCAATTTCATAGAGCGGCTGATTTTCTGCCAGAAGAACTCCGTAGCGGTCATAGATAAGTCCCCTCGGCGGAGCTATGGGAATTATTTTTATTCTGTTTGAATTGGATCTGCTGGAGAATGACTCATATTTAACTATCTGCAGATCATACAGATTGTAAATCAGCGCTACGGTCATGAGGATCACAACCATGAAGGCAATAAAAATGCGACCTTTAAAAAGGTTTGCTTCAGCAATGTTGTCTCTGAATATTACCCGCTGCTGCAGAGGTTTGGATGAATCGTGATTAAATCTGAATGTCATGGCTACTCACGATGGTACGGTAGACCCGCTGTAAGAGACCATGCCCGATACAGAGCTTCGGCAACAACCACTCGTACCAGCGGATGAGGTAATGTAAGATTTGAAAGTGACCAGCTTTCATCAGCTTTTTCTCTGCATGCGGCAGAAAGTCCTTCGGCTCCTCCTACGAGAAGCGCTATATTCTGTCCAAGACCGCGCCACCTGTTTACAACTTCAGCAAGCTGCGGAGTTGTATATTGTTTACCCGGTATATCAAGCGTGACTATACGCGCACCCTTGGGCACGGCTTCAAGCATCAACTCACCTTCCTTTTCGATGGTTTTGTCAATGTCTGCATTTTTCCCCCGGTGCTGCGCAGGGATTTCAATCAGTTCTAGTCTGTTGTCTCTTGGAAACCTTTTGCGGTATTCTTCAAATCCTGAATTTACCCAGTCAGGCATTTTGGTTCCCACTGCAATCAAAAATATTTTCAAGATATACGGATTCTAAATAGTTAATTAACGCCGGTATTATAACCCATGATGACGATAAAACACACAAATTTAAATCTGTGATACAATTCAAAAAAAATAAAATGAAAAAAATATTCTGCCGGTACGGAGCTCAATCCTTTTCTTTCTGATTTTCCATGTCAATACTCACCGGTTCTATGTAAAGAGCTTCAGTATTAAGATATCCTTCGTTCTTTTCGTCTGAACCTGAAGTTTCGATGCTGAGGTACCTGAAATTCTGAAGTTCAAATTTAGGAATTTCATTTATCTGCACGGTTCTGATTCTGTGTCCCTCATCATCATATGATACAGGTATCTCCTTCAGTGGTATTTCAAGCCAAACTTTATCCAGATCATCTTTCACTGTCATTATTTCTGACTGATCATTCCAGTTGCTCAGTTCGATTATTTTTATTGTTAAATTAAACAATCCGCTAGCTTTTTTTCCGCTGCACCCGGTTGTGTTGATCCCTCTTCCTGACAGACTGAGCTGCAGTGAACTGCCGTTTTTCAGCAGCGGTTTTCCATTGATTTCATTTGATTCCATCCATTGAGAATGCGGAGGAAGCCATTTGCAGATTATTACCGGTGAAAGAGGTTCGATAAGATATCCTCCGTTACTGCCCGGATATGCTTTGATGATATGAAAAAACTTTCTGTATTCGTTGATACGATTTTTATCAAGTGATCTGCTGCTGACAATAGCGCGGCGGGTCTTGTAGAGCCTCATTTTTTCCAGAAAATCGCCTGGTGCTATGAGATTTTGCGTTCCTACCTGATAAAAATTACTGAAACGTGCGTTGCCGTAGAGATCTCCTACCGTAACTCCGTCATAGAAATATTTGTTTCTTTCTTCAACGTCTATGGTCAGGAGCATATCGCTCGGCTGTGAGATTTTTGATGCGGTTATAAAAAGCTCTCTCTGTTTCTCTGAATTTTTCCAGTGATCCTTTACGGGTTCCGTCAGTCTGCATACAACAGCAAGAATAAGAAAAGGAATGATAATCAGAGGACTTACTTTTCTGAAATATCTGTTGCCTATCACCACTGTGTAGAGAATAAGTATGCTTATTGCAGGAACCAGATATCTGGGAACGGGGAACATTTCAATCCATGCCAGAGAGTATACCGTCAGTCCGAGACTTATGTAGTCTGAAAGCTTTATATTCGGAATTATGTTTCTGCGGTACCTGAATACAAGGTATATCCATCTCCCTACAACCAGAAGCCATATGAACACCAGCGGCCAGAGAAAGTTGTGCATAACAGCATCAATGCCGCGCGGCCGGTCAAATCTTATATCTGTAGCGTTGGATGCAAAATCTTCCGCATCCCACACTTTTGAACCGAATATATCAATAAAAAATGGATCTACAGGATTGCCGTCCTGAATGTAATTCCGTACATACCAAAATGATCCGAAAACGATGCATGACAATACGAGACAGACGGTCTGCTTAATCATTCTGCGGGTCAGAAGGTATATGATTGCACCAGCCGCTATGATTGCACAAATGGCTGCAGCCTGATATTTGCAGCCAGCCGTTATTCCAAGGAGCATACCCAGAAATATATACAGAAAAAGATGTCTGTGGTGGCGTATTACCATGAGGTAGTAAAAAGAGGAGAAGGTGAACAGGGCGGTGGCATAGTCTACATATGCATATCCCGTATGTACTGTAATTGATGTTTTTCTCAGAGCTACAAACAGTGTAAGACCTATCAGAAGGCAGCTTAGGCTTCTTGTAAACTGATGGATGCTGGCGGCCAGAAGCAGTATTATAAAAAACAGCGGGGCATTGGCCAGAGCCTGGCAGTAGTAGACGCTTGTCACAGGATTGAAATCAGTGGCAAAAAAACATAATGAAAAGAGAATGTCTACATTAAACGGTGAAAAAGGATAGCGCAGAAACAGGTTGGGCGTCAGATCCCCGTTGCGTGCCAGATCACGTGATACTATAAGGTGGTAGGATGTATCATCCCAGAATCCGGGATTATGGACGCTTATAAGGGTTGTTGCAAGTCCGAGAAATATGATTGCAAGCATGTATTGATAACTGATCCCCAGATATTCAGTTTTTTCCTTGTATATAAGAACTGTGATTTCTGTAAATATCAGGAGGAGCAGACCGCCGAGGGTGAGCTGAGGCGTATACTTTCCAAGAGCCAGCAGTATCTGGGAAAGTATAATGAGCACGGAGCATCCTGTCGCGTAGTCAAGAGGAATCCATTGCAGAGTTCTGGTTTGCTGCGATTTGAGAATTTTGGCAAAAAGAAGGGCGTTAGTCATTCTGCCCAGCAGACTGAAGGAAAGCAGCATAATTGTAATGAAAACTATTGCCATGTTTTATCCTGCCATACTGTTAGAGTGATGCCTGCCATTATCAGAACAATGCCGATAAAGTATCTGACGGAAAAACTTTCCCCCAGAATAAAATAACTCTGAATCGGGACCACTGCGAATGCAAGGGCCATGAACGGGTAGAGTTTTCCCAGTTCCGCCCTGCTTAGAAGCCAGATCCAAAGCAGTGTTATAAAACCGTAGAAAGTGACTGAACTGAAGAAGTAAATAATTACCTGACTGTTGAATACGGTTCCCGCATCTTTGTATGAATTGGCGCAGAGCTTAAAAAGCAGCTGCCCGAATGCCAGTCCTATGCCGCACAGTATGGCTCCAAGGTAGATCATAATCAGTCTCTTTGTTGTTTTGCCGTTTTTCAGCGCAGGGCGTTTTTTTTTTTGCACACTGCTGTTTCTTTCTGCAAACGCGCGTTTATATTTCGTATCATTATAAAACCGGTTTACAGAAGGATTATTCTAACAGACTGTCCTGCAACTCTTCTTAAACCGGCATTCAAAAACAGAAATTTTTTAAGGTTTCAGCTCACGTATTTTGAAACTGCGGCAGGATCAGCTTCGCTGATTCATTCGTGATCTGCCAGATTTTAACGGTTCACGGTATGAGTCGGTTTTAAGAAAAATACATATGAGCAGAACAGAAATAATGGAGCATGTCACAGTGATCATCATATCCACTTTTCTGGCCAGACAGTACAGTGCCGCTGCAAGCAGCAGCACGGAGAATGCGAGAAGTATTGTGCCGCGGCCGGTTTTTATGATGTAGCATCTGATTATGCGCTCTGTAAATCTTCTTGCATGCATGATAGAGAATAAAAAAAACGCGCTGAATATGATTATATTGCTTTTCTCATTTCCGTATTTTGCTTCCATATCAATTTCTTTTACCGCAGCCTGCTTAAAATATAAACTGCAGAGCATATCGCTTTCGAAAAAATAACCGCGGCTGATTTTGTCCAGATTGATTCGTTTCAACATATCTGATGAAATTGCCGTATACCCGTTTGTTGAATCTTTTATGCTCCAGTAGCCTGAGGACATTCTGCACAGCATAGTCAGACCTAAATTTCCGATCAGCCTTGTCACTGGCATTATTTTGATGACGCTGAAGGAGAAAAAACGGTTCCCCTTGCAGTAGTCAGCACATCCAGCAATTATGGGAGCTGTCAAATCCTCAATTCCTGCCGGATCCATCTGATTGTCCCCGTCAATTTTAACGAGAACGTCAAATAAACCGTTTTCCATGCAGTGACGGTATCCTCTGATGACAGCTCCGCCGACGCCTGTATTTGAGGAATTGAAGAGCACTGTAACTCTTTGATCACTGCAGTTCTTCTTTATGTGGCTGCCGCTATGCTCCGGGCAGCAGTCATCTATGCAGATTATTCCGTCTACATATGAAGGTATTTTTTCAATAACTTTAAGAACATGATCTCTGACTTTGTAGCAGGGAATGATGACTGCAATTCTGGCATTGTTATGCATTATACAGATGATGCCTCTTAATGTAGTCAAGAACACGGGGATGGAGATTACAACAGGTGACAGCTTCCGGACTGTTTCTGAGTTCTGTTGATGATATGGAGATCCTGGATGTGCTTACCAGAACTATCTGTCCGTTTATCTGCGGATCTAGTTTCTCGATGGAGACTATTCTTTTTTTTATCTGCTCGCTGCATCTGTCTACATCGTAACCTGGTCTTGATGCGACGGCTATGTTGCAGTATTTGAGGATTTCATCCGGGGCATGCCATTTGTGAAGATTTACGAGAGAATCTGTTCCGATAATAAAGAATATGGATTTATCTGAAAAGGGGGCGCTGTTTGCGATAATATTCATTGTTTCAGACAGATAAGACGTTTTATTCATCCTGATTTCGGTGTCCAGGTATTCAAAATAGTCATTCTCTTCTGCAAGGATCCTAATCATCGCTATCCGGTGCCTTTCTTCAGCTGTGGCGGGAGCCTTGTGAGGCGGAATATGATTGGGCATCAGATAGATTTTTTCCAGTTTAAGAAAGTTTTTGATTTCAACAGCGACTGTTGTGTGCCCGAGGTGCGGAGGATCGAACGTTCCGCCCATAATTCCTATTAGATGCTTCATAAATCTGATGCCGATATACCTTCTAAAATTCTTTCAAGATCATCAGGTCTGCTGAAGAATGCAATTAACAATTCCAGGTATCTGACGGTCTGGCTGTTGTCGAAGTTCATTCTCGTGCGGTTGATGAGTGCGAACAGACGCAGCAGATTGTTGAGGTGAGGCACAGTCATTCTCTGTGCTGAGTTTTGATACTGATTCTGTTTTGACAGAATAAAAACATTGTAGCTTTTAAACAGTGCCTGCGGCTGTTCACCGGTTTCTCTTGACTGCTTCAGTCGCATAATCAGAGTCAGCATCCTGTTTATTTCCGACAGGAGCAGAGGAATATCCTCGCCCTGTGTTTCCAGTGAATGAAGTATTTTAAGACTGCGGTAACTGTCGCCGGACAGCATTGCATCTGAAATATCAAAGGTGGCAAATCTGGTGCTCTGACTTAGAAAAGGGATTACATCACCGTCTGAAATATGTTTTTTGCCCTGCATCTTTATGGTGTTGAGGGTTTGGACAGCACCGCCTGTGTTGCCTTCATATGATTCGGCAAGAAGAACCGCCGCTTTTATATCAAGAGAAAGCCCGAGATATCCGGCCTCTTCTACCAGCCATCTTGGAAGACGGCTTATTTCAGGAGGATAAAACTGTATGATGTAATTAGGAATAGCCTTTAATTTGGAAAACCACGCCGTTTTCAGCGTTTCTTTTTTCAGATGTCCGCCGAGTACAAGAAGTTTTTTTTCACTGCCGAGACTGTCGGCCAGCTCTTTGTCATGACCTGCCAGCTCCTTGAGCTTTGTCAGATTGGCATTGGAAAGAATAATCATCTTGCTCTGCGAAAATATATCAAAGTTGCAGATGTTTGTCTCGATATCAGACCACCCGGTGAAATCGGAATTCAGGCGGATTATATTGCTGCCCCCCTGCTCGGTGTAGTACCTTTCAACAGCTTTGGCCATGGAGTTAAGTATATATGAATCGTCTCCGAAGAGCATTATCAGACCGGCAGAGCCGTTCTGCAGAAGATGCTGGTACAGTCTTGATGCCGAATCGATGTTTTTTATTTCCACTGCTACAGTCTCAGGAATTGGATATATATGTCTTCAGCAGTCTGTTTTATCAGATCCTGCTCTATTATCTCTGCTTCGTTTGCAGATCCAAGCACTTCATCATTCTTGTTCAGGTAATTCCTTGTGTGTCCAGAAAGTCTGCGGGCCGGACTCTGATCCTTTTCCGGAATTCCTCCGTCTATGAAATAGTAAACAGTCTTGCTGCTTAGAGAGTATTCAACATCCTGGGAGTGACTGTCCACGGAAACAAGAGATTTCCTGATTTTCGGATTTGAGAAGGCTATGATGACAGTTCCTTCGCCGCTTTCATCAACCATTGGAAGACCGAGGGTGTTCAGTCTGGCGTACAGTTCCTGATAAAGCAGAGATTCAGTATCGCCTCTTAGGTAAATGCTTGAATATTTTGTTGTAACACTGGTTTGATCCAATCCGCGCAGGCGGAAACTGCACGCACTTAAGAATACTGCCATAATCAAAATACAGACTGTGAAAATGTTTCCGTTTTTTTTCATAAAAAATCCCATGGCAGATAAAAACTTAAACAGATCCGGATAAAATCTCATCCGGATCATAAGATTTACAGATCAGACGCCGGTTTTATGCCGCAACTATGTTGAGCAGTTTGCCGGGAACGTAGATAACCTTCCTTATCTGTTTGCCCTCTGTATGCTTAATTACGCTAGGATCTGCCAAAGCGGCGGCCTTAACATCGTCCTCTCCGGCGGTTACAGATACGCTTAGTTTGCTTCTTACCTTGCCGTTAACCTGAACAATTATAAGCATATCATCGGCTTTTAAAGCGCTCTCGTCCACCTTAGGCCAGGATTCATCATCAATATGAGTCGTGTGACCGAGTTTCTCCCAGAGAACGAAGCAGATGTGCGGTGTTATAGGATACAGCATGAGGATAATATGGTTGATTATATCAATAATCAGCGCCTTATCCTGATCGGTCTCCTGACTTGATCTGTTCATGGAGTTTATGAGCTCCATGATTGATGCTATTGCTGTATTGAAAGTCTGACGCCGGCCGATATCATCCGTAACCTTGGCGATTGTTTTATGAAGTTCACGGCGAAGGGCCTTCTGACTGTCAGTGAGTTTGTTAAGATCGAGTTTCAGATCCTTGTACGGCAGCATTGCCATAACCGTATTCCAGAGCTTCTTAAGAAACCTCTGGGCTCCTTCAACTCCTTCTTCCTTCCATTCAAGGGTGAGTTCTGCCGGTGAGGCAAACATCATGAACAGTCTTACGGTATCCGCACCGTACAGCTCCACCATGGCCTGCGGATCAATACCGTTGTTTTTGGATTTTGACATTTTTGTCATGCCGGCGTGGATAAGCTGATGACCGTCCGCGGATACGGCACTGATTATGCGTCCCTTTTCATCTCTTGTAGTCTTAACATCGAGAGGACTAATCCATACCTTTGAACCGTCATCTGCAATATAGTAGAACGCATCGGCAAGCACCATTCCCTGGCACAGGAGCTTCTTGAACGGCTCATCGCAGCTGACAAGTCCGGCATCACGGAGGAGCTTATGGAAGAATCTGGCATACAGCAGGTGCATGCATGCATGTTCAATACCGCCGATGTACTGATCTACAGGAAGCCAGAATCCCGTTTTCGAAGGATCAAGCATTCCATCCTTGAAATCATTGCAGCAGTATCTGGCGTAGTACCATGATGATTCCATGAATGTGTCAAACGTATCAGTTTCTCTGAGAGCATGAGCTCCGTTATAGGATGTTTCAGCCCATGACCTGTCGTTCTTTATAGGACTCTGAACCCCGTCCATAACCACATCCTCAGGGAGAATCACAGGGATTTGATCTGCCGGAGCAGGGACGACCTGACCGTCATCAAGGTTGATCATCGGTATCGGGGTACCCCAGTACCTCTGTCTTGATACAGACCAGTCTCTGAGTCTGTAGTTTATCGTACGATGCCCTTTGTGCATCTTCTCGATTTTGTCTGCAATTGCATTGAATGCTCCGTGGAAGTCAAGACCGTCAAATTCGCCGGAATTATATACAATTCCTGTCTTTTCCACGAATGCCTCTTTTGATACGTCAGCTTCGGTCTTATCCTGCGGTCTGATGACAGGAATTATGTCAAGATTATATTTCTTTGCAAAATCCCAGTCTCTCTGATCATGGGCTGGAACGGCCATTACTGCACCCGTGCCGTATTCCATAAGAACGAAGTTGGCAACCATCACCGGAACTCTTCTTCCGTTGAGAGGGTGGATGGCATAGATTCCTGTTGCCATGCCTTTCTTTTCCATGGTTGCAATCTCAGCTTCTGCAACCTTTGTTGCAGCGCATTCCTTCAGAAATTCGGCCAGTTCAGGCTTGTCCTGGGCTGCTCTTATCGCAACAGGATGTCCTGCTGCAACAGCCACATATGTGACACCCATGAGAGTATCAGGGCGGGTAGTGTAGATTTCCAGTTTCTCATTGCTGTTTTCGATGTCGAACTCAATAGTCAGACCTTCTGATTTGCCGATCCAGTTCTTCTGCATGGTTTTAACCATTTCAGGCCAGCCGTCAAGCTTGTCTATATCCGACAGGAGCTCTTCAGCATAATCAGTTATTTTGAGAAACCACTGCGGAATTTCTTTTCTCACAACCGGCGTGTCGCAGCGCCAGCATTTTCCGTCTTGAACCTGCTCGTTTGCCAGAACCGTCTGATCATGCGGACACCAGTTTACAGAGGTTGATTTCTTATAAACCAGACCCTTGCGGTACAGTTCGGTGAAAAACCACTGCTCCCACTTGTAGTATTCCGGACGGCAGGTAGTTATTTCACGGTCCCAGTCATAACCGAACCCCAGCATTTTCAGCTGATTCTTCATATATTCTATGTTTGAATATGTCCATTTTGCCGGGGCAGTTTTATTTTTTAAGGCTGCGTTTTCGGCCGGAAGACCGAAGGAGTCCCATCCTATTGGCTGCATAACCTCCTTGCCGTTTAAACGCTGGAATTTGGAAATTACATCACCTATGGTGTAGTTTCGCACATGTCCCATATGAAGTCTGCCCGACGGATACGGGAACATTGACAGACAGTAGAACTTTTCTTTGGTTGTGTTTTCAGTTGCTTTGAATGTATGGTTATCGGCCCAGTACTTCTGGACTGCTGGTTCAACCGACTGAGGATTGTATAATTCTTGAGTATTCGACATTTGTTTTAACCGTTAAAAAAGAGCCATCAGTTACAGATGATTGTTTTGAATTAATAATTAGATTATAACCCATGCGGACAAGAAAACCCACATTATAGGTTCCGGTCCGCATGATATCCGAACCGCCATCCGGTAGAGGCAGGGTCCGGAAGGAATTTTCTAAAATGAGAAGCCGTTGATTTTTACCGGAATTCCCTTGCGTTCGTTCAATGCTTTTTCCACAACAGCCTGATCAACATCGGGACTGTTGATAATAGACAGAACGTCCTGTGGAATACGTTTGAACTCCACGTCGTCCCTGGATGTAAGTTCGCTGTAGGTTGTAGAAAGCGGCTGATGAACTTCGATGTATTTTGAACCGTCAGGCTCGACTGTAGCCTTTATCGGTTCATTGATGAATTCAACCCTTGTGTTTACAGGAACATTATTGAAAAGCCACTCTATATCTGCGTCCCGCAGACGGATGCATCCGTGACTTACTCTCAGACCGATGCCGAAGCTTGCATTTGTACCGTGTATGGCATACATTCTGCCTACATAAAGGGCAAAAAGTCCCATTGGGTTGTCTTTGCCGGCCGGAACCACGGCAGGAAGAATTTCTCCCTGGGCTGCGTATTCAGCTCTGACTTTTGCACTAGGCGTCCATGTAGGTCCGGCTTTTTTTCGTTCCACCTTTGTAACCCAGTTTACCGGAGTGTCCTTTCCAAGCTGTCCTATTCCTATAGGAAGCACAATGACCTGAGATGAATTTGCAGGATAGTAGTAGAGCCTCATTTCAGCAGAATTGATAATTATCCCTGAATGCTGGGTATTTGGCAGAATAAGCTGGTGGGGAATCAGAAGCACTGTGCCGGGGGACGGCAGATACGGATCTACCAGAGGGTTAGCCTCCATCATGTTTGAAAGACCGAGGTTTGCCAGTGCAGCTATATCCTCAAGGGATTTTTTCCCTTTCGGAATAGTATAGTTGAAATTCTGCCCGACGAGTCTCTCGCCTTCAAAAACGTCGTAATCGACAGCTGATGCGCTTATGGAAAAAAAGGCAAGCACCGCGGCGGCAAGTTTACGCAATTTCATTTACATTTCCTCGAACATCAAGTCTTAAAACTTCAGCGAGAAAATTATAGTTTAAATTGTGATCTGAAGCAAATTGTAGAATGAGTATACCTGATGATATTTAGCATCAGCTGAATGAGTAGCCGTGTTTGCCGTTTCGTTTTGTTTTGTTTTGTACAGAGCTTCATCCGACATTTTGTACATATCCTGCCTGTTTTGAACTTTGGTTCCATGAACAATGCCAACGCTGACCGAAGTCTGAGGAAGACCGTCGGCGGTTTCGGAGAGCTGGTCGTTGATGTTGGTTATTTTTGTTTTTATAAGTTCCAGACGGTTTTCATCGGCATGAACCATGAATACAACAAACTCATCCCCGCCAAGCCGGCACACGTAATCGTCAGAGCGGAAATTTCTATTCAGAGTGGATACTATTTTCTTGAGAATTTTATCTCCGGTTTCGTGTCCGTAGGTGTCGTTGATTCCTTTGAAATTGTCTACATCAAAAAGCAGCATGTATGTGGTTTTCAGATCGATGCTTGAAAGCAGCAGATCATAGCCGGCACGGTTGTAGGCGCCTGTCAGTTCGTCGTGCGACGCCTTGTAGTTCAGCCGTTCCACGCTCTTGCGGTAGATGTCATACATTTTGTTGTAGTTTATGGCCAGATATCTGAATTCATTGGAGCCGGTAACCGGAATCGGACTGTCATTTCTGATTCTTTCCGCTGCTCTGAGTATCGGTTTGATTCCGATCTGTGAAGTCAGCCAAATCATAAAAATGATGCATATTGTTTCTATTATTATAACGGTGCGAACGGTATGAAGCTCGAAAAGATGTTTTTGTGACAGTTTTGATTCGGCGCTGAGAGTCGCTTTCTCTATTTCGTTTATGCTTGTTTTCATGTTCTTGCGAATGGAATCCTTCATTGAATAGTACTCTTCATTGAAAAGGATTTCTGTCGCAAGTTTTCGTTTCTGGTCACGTGTCAGGGTTCTGTCCTCATCCTTGAGAACGATATTGCGAAGAATTTCCGGATAGTTTGCATATCCTTCAGCATCGATTACAAGCTTCATGGAATAGTATTCCTGGAGCATCAGATCCTGTGATGCCTTGAGTGCGGTATGCATACTGTTAAGGACCTGCAGGTTGCTGTTGAGATCCAGCATTTTTTTGATTGCTTTTTCACGGCGCTTCGAGTTCTGTGCCTCATTGAAATAGTTGTCCATGTAAACAGTGTTTGCGGTTACGGAAAAGCGCTGAACATTTTCTGTCAGATAGTCTGATGCCTCCATCAGATCATTGGCCGCTCTGTGCAGCTCCATATGCCTGTTTACCGCATCGGACAGGTTGCTAAATGATGATGACAGGTGAAAGGTTGAGTAGATCATGAGGGCAGAAACTACGATTGCTATCACGATAAGCCACGTGTATAACATTCGCAGAGAGATTCCGTCTCTTTGGATTTTACTGATTGCTCCCATTGTTCTAACCTTAACTCTTTCGGTTCAACATAAATCCTGCTAAATAGGAAATTTTTAACAACTTGTATTTTTCTGACTTTAATCTGTTATGCTCTTTTTTCAGAGGAGATCCGGAATTAAAGATATCTTTTTGAAACATGTGCAGACAGACATTTCCAGGATCTGAAAAAATTATCAGCCTTCCGGTTATGAAAACTGTCGGGCGACAGATCAAAGTTAATCAGCCGTCTTCTCTTGTCGGCAGAACTGTTTTAGTAGATGTTGGTGAAAGTGCTGGATCCAGGGGAACTTATACGTTCTCCCTTAACACGGTTCAAGTTAAGATCTAATTCCGTGTGGAAGCAAACGCTTCATGCCTGTAAGCCCCACCCGCAAGTTTCTGCGCCGGCGACCATATATCCTATACTTTTTTTTCAATAAAAAATGATGAAGCTTTCAAAGTTTTAAAGATGCAGGAAAATTTCATTTTTGAAAAAAATCCGCATGCGGTCATTTCCTTTGAGATTTATGCTTGTTTTTGCGGGTTGTTGTTATCATAAGGATCAGAAGATGGCTGAAAGCGATCAGCAGCATGCCGAAAGCGAGTGACAGCACTGCTGTAAATCCGTAGGTTCCGAAAGGTGTGCTTCCGGTTCGTGTGGTTACAGTGTCGTTAAGAACTCCCTCGCGGTAGAACGGAAGTTCCGACTGGACTGAGCCGTCGGCATTGAACACGGCTGTATACCCGTTGTTTGTTGCGCGCAGCATTGGCTTTTGGAATTCAAGAGTTCGCATTCTTGCTATTGTTGCATGCTGATACGGTCCTGCAGAGACATAGAAATCTCCTGTTTCATGATTGCTTTTTCCGAACCATCCGTCATTGCTCACTGACAGAATCAGAGCTGTGTCATCATGGATATTCTGCTGCATCTCATCAGGAAAAGCGACTTCATAGCATATGGCTGTGGCTATTTTGGTTCCATTTGCAATGATGTTCTCCTGTATGTCGCTCCCGTGAGAGAATGATGACATGGGCATATTGAAAAAAGAACCGAAACTGCGCAGAAAGTCAGGTACCATTTCACCTACAGGAACCAGGTGGCGTTTGTAATATCTGTTGCCGGCAAGGCGCATATAGTAGCTTTCGCCCTGAGGATCCTGCAGCCCTAGACCCAGCACCGCATTGTAGTAGTCTCCGGTGAATGGCTGATATGTCTGAATTCCTGAAATAAAGGCAAATCCGTGCGAATGAGCAATTTCATCCATTTTGAAGAGCAGTTCATGAATGTTGTTTTCAAGTTCCGGCAGTGCGGATTCAGGCCAGATCAGAATATCAGTAGTGCTTTCGCCTTTGAAATAGGATCTGCTGAGACTGTAGTAGGTGTTGAATATGTCTTCTGCCTTTGAAGGATCCCATTTCACCTGCTGCTCAATGTTTCCCTGCACAAGAGTAACATGAATTTTGGAATTTTCCTCGGTATATGTGTGTTCGCACAGAGATATGACAATAACGATCATAAGCGACGCCGCGGTGTACCATAGTTTTCTTGTGTAGAAACTGTGGTATACAAGTCCGGAAGTTACAAGGAGCGCCAGGGTGATTGCATGCACACCGGCTATGGGTGCAATGTTTCTGAATATGGTATCGATCTGCGTATATCCGATATAAACCCATGGAAATCCTGTGAGAATATGACCTGCCGCATAATCGGCAAGTATGAATCCCGCGGGTATGGCCAGAATGTTTTTAATGAACATCTGACCGCAGAAGATTCTGTTGGCAAGATATATAACAAGGGCATGATAGCAGCTCAGATAGATCGAGAACAGCACCAGAACCGGAATTGCAATGAGCATGGGTACATCAGAGTACTCTGTCATGCTCATATGGATCCAGTATATAGTGAAGAAGCACAGTGAAGCCAGAAGAACCCAGCATTTTGCAGTCTGATGCCGTCTCTGATAGAGAAAATGAAACATCAGACCGAGTGATACGAAGATCAGATAAGCCTGATCGGAGGGCGAGAAGGCGAAGGAACCCGTAAAACCTGCCAGAACTGCAAGTATATAATCCCATATTTCTGAAATATGCAAATGTTTTCTTGGTGCTGTGCTGTTCATAGGAATATGTGCCGGCCAATTGTCAGCCGGCAGGATTCTCCTCCTGTGATCTGCTGATTTTCCTTACCTGAAACATATTGATTCTTCGGCTGTCGGCGTTGAGAACCTTGAATTCGAACGTATCTATGGTGATCCGTGTTCCCGTCTCCGGTACATGGCCTATCTTTCCCATGACGAGGCCGGCGACAGTTTCCACATCGTCATTTATGAGTTCACAGTCGAAAAATTCGTTGAACTCAGCAATCGGAGTGATCCCGCGTACGTGATAAACGTTGCTTGCGACCTCTCTGATGTTCTCTTCAACGTCCTTGCTGTATTCATTCCCTATCTTGCCGACAATGCATTCAAGAATGTCTTCGATTGTTACAAGTCCGGACAGAGAACCGAATTCGTCTATGACAAGGGCCAGATGGTAGCGCTTCTTTTTGAAATCCTTCAGCAGAAAGTTAACCTTTTTGCTTTCCGGCACAACCATGGCGGGCCTGGTTATTTTTTTGAGATCGAAGGAGGTATCGGACTGATTCATGCTGCGCAGGATTGGAATAAGATCCTTTACCAGAAGCAATGCGCTTTCATGGAGTCTGTCATCGCTGATTACTGGATATCTTGAATGTGCCGTTGATGTTACTGTTTCTAGTACTTCATCAAGTGTAAAGTCTGATTTTATGGTGATGATAGATGATCTTGGAACCATTATGTCCCGGACTCTCAGATCTGTCATTTCAAGTATTCCCTGAATCATATCGAGGGAATCACTGTTGATTATTTTGCGTTCTGACGCGTCCTTGATCACATCGTTAAGTTCATCTATGCTCTGAGGTTCGCTTTGAAAAAGTCCAGTGATCCTGTCGAAAAGGTTTTCCTCCTTTTCCTGAATGTTGCTTTCATTCATTATTTTTTACAAAATTTCCCTGTGGCTGTTTTTAAGTTTTTGGCATTTCCTGAGTTCGGTCTCTACCGGATCAGTCCTCCGAAGCATAAGGATCCGGAATGTGGAGCTTTTCAACCAGTATTCTTCTTTCAATGCTCTCCATCTCTTCGGCTTCATCGTCTGTAATATGATCAAATCCAAGGAGGTGCAGACATCCGTGCACAATCATGTGTGCATAATGATGCTCGAGTTTTTTGTTCTGTTCACAGGCCTCCCGTTCCACAACCTGCTTGCAGACTACCAGATCGCCAAGGAGAGGGATCTCGGGTTCCGGAAAACCTTCTGGGTATTCATACGGAAATGACAGAACGTTTGTCGGACGATCTTTACCCCTGTACTGCAGATCAAGTTCGTGGCTTTCCTCTTCATCTACAATTCTTACAGTGATTTCTCCCTTATCGACAAATTCCTCTGTGGCAGCGTCGGCAATGCGCGTAAGTTCCGCCTCGTCAGGAATATTCAGAGCTTTGGCATCAAATTCATATTCATCTTCATTGCCAAGCGCTACCTGCAGATCAATTTTTATTGTCACTGTCTCTGTCCTCCTCTGCTGCCTGCCTGTGTTTTTCTTCTTCCATCCTTTTTTCATCCTGTGCGTATTTTTCGTAGGCCCTGACGATTCTTGCTACGACAGGATGTCTTACAATATCTATAGTCTCGAAGAAATTAAATGAGAGTCCCTCAACACCGTTGAGCACCTCAATGGCGTGTTTCAGTCCTGATTTTTGGTTTCGAGGCAGATCTATCTGGGTGATGTCGCCTGTGACTACCGCCTTTGAATTGAAACCGATGCGAGTGAGAAACATTTTCATCTGCTCTACCGTGGTGTTCTGGCTTTCATCAAGGATGATAAAAGCATCGTTAAGAGTTCTTCCTCTCATATATGCAAGCGGGGCGATTTCTATAACCTGGCGTTCAATCAGTTTTTCAACTCTTTCAAAACCGAGCATCTCGAAAAGAGCGTCGTACAGCGGTCTGAGATACGGATCAACCTTCTGCGAGAGATCTCCAGGGAGAAAACCGAGTTTTTCTCCGGCTTCAACTGCGGGGCGGGTCAGCAGGATTCTCCGTATTTCCTGACGTTCAAGGGCATCAATTGCCGCCGCCACTGCAAGGTATGTTTTTCCTGATCCTGCGGGACCGATTCCGAATGTTATATCGTGGGTAGCTATATTGCGTATGTAGCTGGCCTGGTTGCGTGATCGGGCCTTGATTACTCCCTTCTTGGTCTTTATGCGTGAAGGAATCGAGTATGAATCATTGTCATCCTCTTCAATGTATTCGTTTTCCTCATCCTGCTCCATGGTCCTTGATTCTACAAGCGCAAGGTTGACGAGCTCAGGTGTTATGTCGCATATTTTACCTTTTACGGGCATTGTATCAACATAGAGTCTTTTTAATACATATCCTGCGGCATTCGAGCTGTTGCCGGATCCGGATATGCAGAAACTGTTCATATCATAGCTGATTGTGACGTTTAGTCTTTTTTCAAGAAGCCTGATATTGTCGTCCATGGGACCGCAGAGCATTTTTAAGCGCTCGATGTTCGCCGGTTCAAGAACAACTGTTGTAGTGATCTGTTTGTTCATTTGCTTCTTTCGATTTCTCCTTTCAGGGAATGAGGAAGAACTTCAGTTATTTTTACATTGACAAGTTTTCCTATCATATCGTCTGAACCTTCAAAATTAGCCGTACGGCCGTTAAGTGTCTTTCCGCAGAGGAAATTTCCCACGGGAGATCTTCCTTCAACAAGAACTTCCTGCACTGTACCGTGCATTTCTCTGCTGTACTGCATTGTGTATGTTTCAATAAGCTGCTGAAGCTGAGACAGACGCTGCTTTTTGGTTTCCAGCGGAATCGGATCCTCCATGGCGGCGGCAGGAGTGTTCGGACGTTTTGAGTAGATGAAACTGAAGCTGTTGTCAAATCTTATGTCGCGGATAAGCCGCATTGTATCCTCAAAATCATCATCAGTCTCAGTAGGAAAACCCACAATAAAGTCAGAACTTATGCTGATTTCCGGTCTGACCAGTCTCAGTCTCCTAACCATGTCACGGTAGTCATCAGAAGTGTAGGAGCGGTTCATAAGCTTCAGGATCCGATCAGAGCCGCTTTGCACAGGAAGATGAAGCGCATTGGTTATT
Source organism: Succinivibrionaceae bacterium (assembly GCA_016284235.1). Classification (GTDB taxonomy): domain Bacteria; phylum Pseudomonadota; class Gammaproteobacteria; order Enterobacterales; family Succinivibrionaceae; genus UBA2804. The sequence goes on along the minus strand of JAEEOK010000017.1, from coordinate 30,897 downwards.
TTCTTCAGATCTGCGAAGGCATCTATCAGTTCCTGGGTAAATTCTATAGGATTGGAAGTGGTGAATTTCAACCGCTCAATTCCGTCAATTTCATTGACTCTGTACAGCAGTTCCGGAAAACTGCAGATGCTTCCGTCACTGTTTATACCTCTGAAGCAGTTTACATTCTGCCCCAGAAGGTTTATTTCTTTGGCGCCGTTGTCTCTCAGAGTCTGTATTTCAGAAATGATTTCGTTTACAGGACGGCTAACCTCTGAACCTCGGGTATAGGGGACAATGCAGTAGCTGCAGAAGTGAGAGCAACCTTCCATTATGGTGACAAACGAGGATATGCTGCTGCCGCTGTTTTTAGGCAGAACACCGAATTTTTCATTTTGCGGAAAGGATACGTCAATCTGGGGTCCGTCTCCGTTTTCCACCCGCTCGATCATTTCCGGAAGTCTGTGATATGTCTGAGGACCGAATACGATATCAACCGTTTTGGCTCGGCTTCTTATTTTTCTTCCTTCCTCGGATGCAACACATCCGCCGACGGCAAAAATGCAGTTTGGATTTGAATTTTTGTATGATTTCCAGCGTCCGAGCTGGTGAAAAAGTTTTTCCGCCGCCTTTTCTCTGACGGCACAGGTGTTTAGTATTATCAGATCTGCATCTGCCGGATCATCCGTCTGGGTCAGGTTACGACTTCTGAGCATGTCAGCAATACGAGCGGAATCGTACTCGTTCATCTGGCATCCCCAGGTTTTTATGTAGAATGTAGAAATTTTCACGGTAATCTATTTCAATGCTGGCGAAACAGTAGAAAACAGTAGAAAACAGTTCCCTGTCTCGGTGTATAAAAAAAAGGAACGGCACTTTTTTAACAGTCCGCTGCTCCGCCTGCAATTCTATCATAAAAGACTTCTGTTAAAAATCTCGGGTTAAGCCGGGATTTTATATGATTACCTGTCCTGTATGCCGTCCCCGGTTTTATTCCATTCTGCGACATCGTTTGACAGGCGCTTCTCGTAATCGCTCCAGAGGTAGTTTACCGGAAGTGCGTATATTCCTTCATCCAGTTTGAGAATTTCCTGTCCGAGATAAATCAGATACCCCCTGGCAAATTTTCGCCCCATAAGCTCCTTGAAAACTCTGAAATGCTCCACATCCTTTTCAAGAATCTGTTCATTGTCTCTGATTCTGAAACCTATGGCATTTGTTTTTTCTCTGGTAATAATAACGTCCATCTGACAGTCACTGCGACTGAGGTACCACAGCTGTATTCCTGCCTGGGAACTGGAAATTTTTTTCAGTTCTGATACAACAAAATTGTTCAGCAGCTGATGAAAGGTCATGAAATCGCCTGCTATGTGCTTGTCTATCACATGCCCTTTGAGATAAGCGAGGAAATTGCAGTCTATGAAGTAGAACTTCCGTTCCTCGTAGTCCTGCTCCTCGTCTTCCTCGATCAGGTTGCCGTCTTCGGATTCGTCAGCTTTTTCAAAGATTCTGCACGGTCTCAGTTCAAATCCTATGAATGAATCCAGCAGCGCCTGAAAATAGCTCGGGTAGGTTATATCGTCAAGATCTGTATCTGCGCATACTCTTTCATGAGGCGCAGGACGGCCGATGTAGTTGCTCAGTGCCATCATTATCTTAACGGCCTTGCTCGGAGAATTGAGATGATACAGAGCTCCGATATTCTGATTTAGAATCAAATTCAGCAGATCGTCAAAATAATCGACATTTTCTTCAGTGAAATTGGTGAAGGTTGCCAGTTTCATGATATCCGTGAGTTTGGTTCTGGCATAGAAATCATGGTGCATATTAGCCGTGTAAAGCTTGTCGAGAATGTTTGAATTGTAGTTGAGTGCTTCGTTTGCGGAGGATGGATACAGGTTGCTGATGAACATTTTCTCTGCAAGAATGTCCCGCAGCTCATCCAGCTCCGGTATTTCGGCGCAGGTGCCGATTATTACCTTGAGCCTGCCGGTCTGTCCTTTGGATTTGAGTTTCGAGTAGAGAGAGTTTAGATACTGAATAATTTCCGGAAGACACTGTATGTTGTTAAGCACGTTGATTCTGCGCTCGTCAAGTTTCTTTATGAAATCATCAGGACTGTCCTTGATCTGCGCTTTGATAAGCGGAGATGCCAGATTTATGTAATTTATTTTTCCGCTGTTGATGTTGCGTACTATTTCATCGATGCCTATATGGTATGCTCCCTTGAGCAGCAGAACGTCGCAGTATTCGGAAAGTTTTGCAATGTATGAAACCAGATATCCTTGATTACGAGCCATGAGTCAGTCAACCTCAAGTAGTAGGTAAGAGCCGGAAGTTTTTCTTTTGGCGATCCAGAAGTTGCGGGTGAACTGCAAGATGCGCAGGTTGGGTAATATGAGAAAAACCGAAATCAAAATCTATCTACAATTTAGCTGATGGCTTTAATGTATTCAATTATTATGTTCTGATATTGCGAGGTAAACTACACTAATGACACCGTGTCGCAATCCGTTGAATTATTGGAGTTAAATTCCGGAAAAGCACAGGTTCAGCCGTAAGACCTTTATCTGAAGCCGGTAAGCCGTCAGTTATGTGATCGACCGTCGTGGCGGTTCCTGTTTGATTCTGTTCAAATCTCTGCATTAAATGGTAGTTTTATGCGGAAACTGAAAAAAGGGTTAGATGAGGTGTAATTTTCAACCAGCTATATGCCGGCTTTCCCCTTTGTATTTTTTAAGGTCAGGATGAAAAACTGCGATACCAGTACCTGTAAAATTTACAAAGACTGCTGAAACAGAAATTATTGAGAGAAAAAAGATATCAGAAGAGTGAGTGGCTGGGGTACAAGGATTCGAACCTTGGAAATGGCGGAATCAGAATCCGCTGCCTTACCGCTTGGCTATACCCCAACTTTTTTGGATGGTGGCTATGATGGGACTCGAACCTATGACCCCCGCATTATGAGTGCGATGCTCTAACCAGCTGAGCTACATAGCCATTTCACTTTAAAACGTTTCAAAACCCGGCTTCAGCTGCATCATGCCATGATGGCTGGGGTACCAAGGTTCGAACTTGGGAATGGCGGGATCAAAACCCGCTGCCTTACCACTTGGCTATACCCCAACACCTGTACCCTTTAAGCTGCAACACTTAGCGAGGCGTTTCAAAACGATGCATATTATCAATCTTATTGATTTGTTCGTCAACTTATTTTTTTATTGTTTTTTTCAATTTCATTCTGATTGAGTATTTTATAACCCGTGCCGGTGGGAAAAACACGTTTTTAACTGTGAGAATGACATCAAGTAAGAAAAAGAATTCCAGAAATAAAACAGAAACATTGAACAGGAGCAGTACGGGCGCATGAGAAGACAGCAAACCGGCGCGGTGACTTTATTCATAAATGCTCTGACGAGCCGATCCGCAAAAAAAGGTGAGTCAGTACCGGCTGCTTAACGGTAGAATTTCTTCAACATTCTTGAGTACAGGTAACAGCGGTGCGGAGGAAATGTAGTCACAGTACCAAACTTGTATTCTGGTTCTCAAAGTGCGGATATAAGGAACAGCCGGTTGAGGATCTCGCAGAGAGAAGTATTACATGTGCAGAAAACTGGAGTGAGCAGTTCTACCGGAGATTGTATAAGGCGCAGTTTGCTATGCAGCAGCCTTTGAAGCAGGAAACACTGGGCTTCTGTCGAGTGGAGTGTCAAAGCCGATATTCTGTCAGATTAATCGGATGCAGAAAAAAGAGTCATGCACAAATCCACGGCTACGGGCTATAATAAGGTTCAGAATATTGTTCTGCCATATACCGTTGAAACTTTTAGTTTATTGTTTTGCTGCGGTGAAAAGAACTTTTTTAGATGACTTGCTGCTTGAGTGCATTATCCTGCCGGCACAGAGCTTTAGGGATCATGTCTGATACAGCAATATCAGATATGCAGTGCATGATGTAGCGTGCGCTGCGTTGGATCCTGTCATCCTGCTTTATTTGCCTCAAGCAGTCCGGTTGTCTGCATGAATGGCAGACGGCACAAATCCTGTGTTTTAGATTCGTGCTGTTTTATCCTGTGTGGTTTTGTTCGTTTTATTCGGGGTCGTTTCCTGTAGAGAATTGTTGTTTTGAGAATGCGTTATGAATACCAGCAAAGAAATTGAGTTAAAGTTTTTGGTAAGTTCTGATTTGTCGTCTGATGCGGTTGTTGCTCTGGTCGAACAGAGTCTTTCCGATTATGATCTGCACAAGCTTCCAAGAAAAAAATTGAAAAACACTTATTTTGATACGGAATCCCTTTTACTCAAGAACCACGGTGTCGGTCTTCGTGTGAGGTGGGATGAGAAGTCATATGAGGAGACGGTAAAATCAGACAGCAGCACAGGCGGCGGTCTTCATACCAGAACGGAATACAATGTTCCGCTTGATTCTGAAACCCCGGATTTAAAACTCTTTCCTGCAGATTTTTGGGAGAGCAGATCTGTTGATCCCGATGATATACAGCCGTTGCTAAAGCCTGTTTTTTCAACGGATTTCAGCAGAATTAAAAGAAAAATAGTCAGAGATGGCAGAACTGTTGCCGAGTTTTGCTTCGATTCAGGAAGAATTTCGGTGGCTGACAAATTCGAACTTATAAATGAAATAGAGATTGAACTTGTTGACGGCACTGTAAAGGAACTTCTTGAAATAGCCAAGAAGGTAGTTGAGAATGATGTTCTCAAACTTCATCTTGATTCCAGATCCAAAGCGCAGCGCGGTTATGAGATGGCGGGTCTCTGCGTACCTCCGTCTGCAAAATCTTTTGTGCTTCTTGAGGGGGACAGGGATGTTCTGATCCGTGAATATTTCAAAATGTACATTGAACATGAGCAGCTTCTTTTGTCACGTTTTGATCTCAGATCCCTGTCTGTAATGACGTTGTCGGCGTATCAGCTGCAGAAACTCACAAATGATAACCACTACAGTATGATAATTCCGGTACTGCTAGAGCTTGAGAGAATGGTTGCTGATAGTCAGGGGCGCCATGACAAGTTTATAAAGATGATCAGTTCAAGAATATATCTTCTCTTCATTCTTAACTCCTATGAGTCTGTATACTGCTGATAGTGTGCGGAGAATGATTTGAGAATCGGCTCTCCGTAAGGTGCGGCCGATTTTTTTATGCTGAAGAATACGTTTTTTTACTGCCTGAACTGATTGCAGTGTTTCAGATTAATGGAGATAAAGAATGAAACTGACGGATGATCTTAGAAAGCTTGGTACGGATCGAACTGATGAAATCGTCAGCATGGACGGTGTCAACCGGCCCCAGGAGATAATCAGAAACGAGATGGTTCAGGTACTTGCTGTTTCCGATTTTGTCTATGAACAGCTCAAGCGTAATCCCCACTGGCTCAACGGCATCAGCAAGGAACTTCTTGACAGGGATCTTTCTGCTGAATTTTCTTCAAAACTACGTGAATCGTTAAGCGGTGAAATTTCAGAAGACGAAATCAAGCAGCGTCTTAGACGGTTCCGCAACTATTACATGATTCTTCTTGCATGGCAGGATTTAACAGGCAGATTTGATATTGCAACCGTTACCGGACATCTTTCTGTTCTTGCCGAGGAAATAATAGTCCAGACATACCATCTTGTCTATGAACGTTTCTGCCGTTCGTACGGAGTTCCCTATTCGCTGTCTGATGACAGACAGATGCACATGGTTATTATCGGAATGGGTAAACTTGGAGGATCCGAGCTTAATTTTTCCTCCGATATAGATCTAATCTTCGCATATCCGGAACAGGGAACGACCAGAGGCGGCCGCAGAGAGATTGAAAATCAGGTTTTCTTTACCAAGGTTGCCCAGAATTTGATAGCGTTTCTTAATCAGCCCACAGCAGACGGGCAGGTTTACCGTGTTGATATGCGACTTAGACCTTTTGGCGATGACGGGCAGCTCGTGGTAAGTTTTGCCGCCATGGAAAACTATTATGTTCAGCACGGCAGGGGCTGGGAAAGATATGCAATGGTCAAGGCGAGGGCGCTCGGAAACTACTGCCTTGATGATGTCAGTGAACTCAGACAGATGCTTAGACCGTTTGTCTATCGCCGTTATTTTGATTTCGGAGCTATTGATTCTCTCAGAAAAATGAAGGCCATGATTGAGGCTGAAGTCAGAAGAAGGGGGCTTCATAACAACATAAAACTCGGTGAAGGCGGAATAAGGGAGGTTGAGTTTGTTGTTCAGGTGTTTCAGCTTATGCGCGGGGGCAGGGAGACGGAGCTTCAGACGCGCAATTTGAAAAATGCCGTGAATGTGCTTGTGGATAATGAAGTAGTTGCCCAAATGTGCGGAGAACACCTGATTAAAGGATACAGTTTCCTCAGAAAACTGGAGAATGTTCTTCAGGAGATTGATGACAAGCAGACGCAGCTTCTTCCGGACGATAATCTTAATCGGGAAAGAGTTTTCTGCGCCATGGGGTACGGTTCATGGGATGAATTTTACGGAATTCTGGAGAATCATCTAGCGGCTATACACGCTGAATTCAAGGGTATTGTAGGCGATCCTGAGGAGGTGGAGGATGAGATCAGCCAGATTTGGATTGATATCTGGTGTTCTAATCTGGATAAGGATGATGTGGCTCCGCTGGTTGCTGAATATGCAGGCGGTGACGGTGCAGAATTTGCAGACATGATCGTTGATTTAAGAGCGGAAACGATACGACGTGCGGTCGGTCCTCAGGGCAGAGAGACGCTGAACCGGCTGATGCCGAGAATCCTGTCAATGGTGGCCAGTTACGACAATGTTGTGCATCTGTTCGGGAGAATTGCTATATTGATCCGCAGCATTATTATGCGGACAACCTATTTGCAGCTGCTGTATGAGAACAGCAATGTGCTTGATCAGGTTGTATATCTTTGCAGCGCAAGCGAAAAAATAGCAGAGCAGCTCAGTTCATATCCTATTCTGATGGATGAACTTATTTACCCTGACAGTCTTTACCAGATAACAGCCGATGCACATAAACTGAGATCTGAGCTGAGGCAGTTTCTGCTTCGGATTGATGAAACGGATTTAGAGCAAAAAATGGAAAGTCTGCGTCAGTTTAAGCAGATACAGCTGCTGAAGATTTCCGCTTCTGATATTGTCGGCTGTCTGCCGCTGATGAGAGTCAGCGACTTTCTGACGGAACTTGCCGAGGCTATTCTTACCGAGGTTATTGATATTGCCTGGCGCGAGAATATAACCAGGTACGGTGTACCTTCCTATGTTACCGAGCACGGCGGCACCGGTCTTATTGCTGTTGCTTACGGAAAACTCGGAGGAATTGAACTGGGGTACGGTTCGGATCTTGATCTGGTTTTTATCCATTATCCCTGCGATCCGGAGGAATTAACCAACGGAGAGCATGCGATAACAGTAAGAAAATTTTATGCCAGACTGGTGCAGAGAATAATTCATCTCTTCAGTATCAGAACATCAACCGGAGTCCTTTACGATGTTGATTTAAGACTTCGCCCAGACGGTGACAGCGGACTTTTGGTCTCCTCCATCACGGCGTTTGAACATTACCAGATGAATGACGCATGGACATGGGAGCATCAGGCCCTTGTCCGGACAAGAGTGATTTACGGCTCCAGGGAGCTGGCGGATGATTTTTACAGGATAAGAAGAAATGTGCTTAGTCGTCACCGAGAAAGAGAGGCTCTCAGAAATGCAGTGGAGGAGATGCGTATTAAAATGCAGAGTCATCTGGTGAGGACATCAGATGATGAATTTGATCTCAAGCAGAGTCCGGGCGGCATGATTGATATCGAGTTTCTTGCACAGTATCTGGTTCTTGCATATGCGGAACAGTATCCTGAAGAACTGACAAAATGGTCGGATAATGTGAGAATATTTGATTCCTGCGTGGAATGCGGAATACTCCTGCCGCAGACGGCTTCAGCTCTTAAACAGGCATACATAAATATCCGCAACGAAGCTCACAAGTGCCGTCTGAAGGGCGAGGAATGTATAGTTAACAGAGAGACAGTATCTTCTGACTGCGATTTTGTGCACAGAATATGGCATGAAATTTTTGAAAATCCCGGTGACTGTGAAAGTACAGCATTATGACGGAGGTTATCCTGAGAATGAAAGGCGCAGGATCAAACCAGGATAACAAGAGTTCTAAAAAAGTGAGCAGGAACTGACGTAACTGTTTGGAAGATTTGCAGCCGTTTGCAATGATGCTGAGCGTGCCGGACCTGAAGATTGCGGTGCAACAGCTTTTTGATCTCTTGTGATCCTGAAAAAAAGATCTGCAAATCAAAACAAAATCTGTCGGCAGCAATCAGATCAGAGCGTGTCATGCGTTTTAAAAACAGTCACGTGTGCAGGGTGGAGGTATCGATCCTGTGCTGTAAGAACCGCGGTCGTAAGTCTGATGACGGCCGTACCGGAATAATGAACCGGCATTGCATGGAATAAGCTGTCTGGAAGATATTCCTGTATCCGGTGCAGTTATATGCACATTGCCTTTATGTGACGGGTAGTTGATAATGGTATGATCCCGGTACTGGTACGGATGGTATCCTGAAGGAGAATTTGATGGGACGTTTAAGATATGGCTATGTGGCTGATTTGATTTGTTGCATGCTGCTGAGTCTTGTTATCGGTGCTACTCTTTGTTCTTTTTCCAAAGGTCTTATTTTGAAGGAGATCCCCGGCGGAAATGTTATCGAACTGGAATTTGAATATCTGAAGCATCCCGGCCAGCTCGTTGTTTCCTATTATGATCAGGATCTTATTCTTGTGAACTCTGACAACATACTGGTTGATGCAGCCAAGAAAAAAATGTCTTATCTGACAGATATCCCTTTTATTCATTCTCACCGCATATCCTTTTCTTTCGGTTCGAATGATAACCTTGTCGCCATAACCCGCCTGATGATCAACGGCGAGGAAATCGACATAAAGGATATTTCCCATGTGTTCAAGGTGTCTTCAGGTATGGGAGCGGTGTATTCGAATGAATATCAGGCTCTGATTATTCATAACCAGTTTGCGGAAAATGAACTTGAATTTGCTCCTGGTTTTAACCGGGTTATACATCTGACCAGAAGCGAACTGAGTGATCTGAAGCATACAGAAATAATAGTGAACATAATATATTTATGTATATGCTGTGCGGTCTGTTTCATTATTATGTACTACTTCATGCACTGGTGTATGCACAGGCATGTTATGTATCTGTATTACGGTCTTGTGTTTTTTGTTACTCTTCTTGCCTTCGACATGTCCTTTTTCAAGGCGACGGAAAGTTACATTCTTAATCTGAATGAAAAAGATGTCACAGGCAATATGCTGAAATTTCAGCAGAGTTATTTTCCGATGCTCTTTATTGGCATCATTCTTCCTCTTATTATCAGCTGTCAGATCCGCAGACTGTGGCTCAGCGCACTGATTCTTCTTGTGCCTGTGCTGCTTATAGCTGTTCTCTTTCTTGATAATTTTGTGATCAGCAACATTGATTCAAGATTTATGTTTATGCGGGTTGAAAGATCTGAATTCTTCCGCCATTATCAGTATTTCTGGCCTTTCCTTCTTAAGTATGCAAAATCTCCGGAAGGAATGTTTATGTTTGTCGGAATGGTTTTGTTTGCAGTCAGCTGTGTTATAAGTTTCAGACGCCTTGCAATGAAGGATCATATCACTCTTGTGGCGGCATGCGTTATTTCCATAATACTTGTAGGTTTCGGACTCTATCCGGTCAAATCCGCCTACAATGATCATAAGTTTTCCAATGTTTTTCAGATTAATAACTTCACTACGAATAAGCTGGGCAATTATCAGCGAAGCTATTCCAGCAACTATGCGCCAAGGGCTAATCTTGATTTCAAGCGTGAAATCAAGAAAGGAAAAAATGCCAGAAAGAATGTTATAGTGGTTTTTGTAAGCTCTCTTGACTGCTCCCTTACTTTTGTATGCGGACTTGACGACAACTATATGCCGAATCTTGAGCGCATAGCAGGGGAGCATATTGTTTTTGACAATTATTATTCCAATAACTTCAATCTTACAGGTGCATATCTTACTCTGGTCAAGGGATTGCCTTATTTCCCTCCTCATTCGTCCGGTGAAATAAGTCCTTTTGCGACTGAACTGTACAAACGTGATGATATGCTGGATAACTTTAAGAAAAACGGGTATTCAACATCCTTTTTTTCCGCAGGTGATTTGGTTTTCGGACTGGACAGGATAGTTGCATCCGGAGAGTATGATTATGTTTATACAGATCGCTCGGAGGAATTTGACGGCATTAAGAAAAGGTATCTTTTCAACAGCGTTCCGGACGGTGATCTTTTTAATGCAGTTGCTCAGAAGTCTGCGACTGAAAAAATGCCTTTCCTTTATATTGTAAGAACTGCCAGCACGCACTCACCGTACTCTACGCCGTGGGGTGATTTTAATTTTGAGCAGGCTTTCAGATATACAGATACACAGATAGGTATATTTGTTCAGAATCTTGAAGCTGCCGGCTTTTTTGAAAACGGAGTTCTCGTTATAACAGGCGATCACAAGGCTGTAGATAATCCGCGGAATGCAGAAAAGCATGCCGGTGTAATGGTTCAGAACAAGGTTCCGCTGATTCTTATAACCGGTGAACGGAAGGCTGATGTGAATCATACCTATTTTTCTCATTCATCCCTTGGAATACTTCTTCAGAGCATGATGCTGCCAAAGTATGAGATTAATAAATTTCAGGCTGATCCGCTCAGCCGTCCTGATCCCGAAGTTATCTTTCACTATGAGTTTGAACGTAAAAATTTTGTTATCGTAAAGATAGGTGACAAGGAGGCGGAAATCAAAATGCTCGGAGATGATACGGTATTCCAGGAGCATACGTTTTCCAGTGAAATGGAGAATGATATTCTCGGATATCTGGCGTGGTGCCGGCTTTAGTCCGCTGCGCAGTTGATAATTTAATTTTTTTTTGATAGTCTAGCACAGTTTGTAATTTGGCTTGATTCTTTAACGGGTGGTTTATAAATGTTTGAAAGTTTAACCCAGAGATTGACAGGTGCGTTCCGCAGCCTTACAGGTAAGTCAAAGCTTACTGAAGATAATATCAAGGATGCACTTCGAGAAGTAAGAATGGCTCTTTTGGAGGCCGATGTCGCGCTTCCTGTTGTGAGATCCTTTGTGGCAAGTGTAAAAGAGCGTTCCATCGGTCTTGAGGTTAAAGAGACACTTGATCCGTCCCAGCAGTTTTTCCTCATTGTAAAGGAGGAGCTTACAAAGGTGATGGGTGAAACCTGCGAGGAGCTTAATCTCAGAGTTCAGCCTCCTGCTGTCGTTCTTATGGCAGGTCTGCAGGGTGCAGGTAAGACAACTACCGTTGCCAAACTCGCGAAATTTCTGAAGGAAAAACAGAAGAAGAAGGTTATGGTTGTCAGCTGCGACGTATACCGTCCAGCAGCTATCAAGCAGCTTGAAACTCTCGCCGGCGAGGTTGAAGTCGAGTTTTTCCCTAGTTCTTCAAGTCAGAAACCTGTGGATATAGCCAAAGCTGCGGTGGATGCTGCCAAAAAAGGTTTCTTTGACGTTCTTCTTGTGGATACGGCAGGCCGTCTGCATGTGGATGAAGATATGATGGAGGAAATCAAGTATCTTCACAGTGCGGTCAATCCTGTGGAAACTCTCTTTGTTGTTGATTCCATGACAGGTCAGGATGCGGCAAACACAGCGAGCGCTTTCAATGCAGCTCTTCCTCTGACAGGTGTCATCCTTACCAAAACTGATGGTGATGCCCGTGGCGGTGCGGCACTTTCTGTGCGTCAGATTACCGGCAAGCCGATTAAGTTTATGGGTGTAGGTGAAAAGATTGATGCTTTATCACCTTTCTATCCTGATCGTGTGGCTACCAGAATCATAGGCATGGGTGATGTGTTCTCTTTGATTGATGATCTTCAGAGCAAGGTTGATCAGAAGGATGCAGAGAAACTGTCAAAGAAACTTAAGAAGGGAAAGGCCTTTGATTACAACGATTATCTTGGAATTCTGCAGCAGATGAAGAGTCTTGGCGGTGTCGCTTCGATTATGGATAAACTGCCGGGAATGAGTCAGCTTCCGGAAGAGGCAAAAAATCAGGTCACTGACGATAAGTTCAGACAGATTGAAGCCATTATTCTTTCCATGACCAAGAAGGAAAGAGCTAATCCCGATATCATCAAGGGTTCAAGAAAAAGACGCATTGCCGCCGGAGCTGGTGTTAAGATACAGGATGTCAATCTTGTAATGAATCAGTTTGCACAGCAGCAGCAGATTATGAAGCTTATGTCGTCCAAGGGTGGAATGCGAAAACTGATGGGAGCTGTAAGCAAACTCAGTCACATTATGCCTTTCGGCAGATAACAGCTTTTTAGTAATGAATTTTGGAATCTGCGCCCTGTTTTCTTCAGGGCGCTAAAGTTTCTGCCGGTATCTGACTATCCGACGCGGTATCCCTCACTGAATTGATCGTTTAAACCGGCATTTCAAGAGTTTTTTATCTGATCGCACCTCATATTCTTTTACGGCACGTTCGGAAAAATCATTTCTTAATTTTAGAATCCGCTGTCTTCTTCCGGTTCTTTAGGCATAGGCTTCTGTTTCACTTTAGCCTTTATTACACTTCTTCCATCTGTTTCTGTGATCTGGGCGATGTAGTCTCCGATGGTAATTTCTTTGTTCAACTGAGGATTGTCGCCCAGTTCTTCAAGAATTACTCCGTTGATTGTTACCGGTCCGTTGGTCGGCAGATGCCATTTCAGTTCCTTGTTTACATCCCGGATGTTAGCCTGACCGTCAAGAATATATGAACCGTCATTCTGCTTTTCTATTTCATCTTCTATATCAACATCAAATGACGTTGTAAAATCTCCGACTATCTCCTCAAGTATGTCATCGAGAGTAACCAGTCCCTGAATATCGCCGAATTCATCTATTATAAGACCGCATCGTTTTTTATATCGTCTGAATTTCTGAAGCTGTACAAGAAGAGATGTGTTTTCAGGAATGTAGTACGGTTCGACAATGGATCTTAAAAGATTTTCTTTTGAAAAATCCTCCTTGGTAAGAAGTCTGAGAGCATCACGGCTGTGCATGAATCCTATTATGTCATCCAGTTCATCACGGTAAAATACGATTCTTGTATGAGGTGTGTTGGCAACCTGCTTCTGAATGTCTTTCCAGTCGTCATTAATGTTGATTGCATAGAGATCATTGCGTGGAACCATAATCTCCTCTACTGATATTTTAGAAAGGTTGAGTACTCCAAGCAGAAGATCTCTGTGCTGTTCCGGCATTACGGAACCTTTTTCATTGATTAGAGCACTGTGCAGCTCCTCGGCACTCAGTCCTCTTCCGTCAGCCTTGTTGGGATCAACTCCGAACATGCTGATAATTACATGGGACAGCATATTAAGAGCTTTAACAAGCGGAGAAAAAACAAACATCAGAGATGCTATTATGAAAGATCCCTTTCTGGCGACAAAATCAGGCTTCAGGGCAGCTATGGTTTTCGGAGCCACCTCGCCGAATATCAGAATTATGATAGTAAGTCCGAATGTTGCAATGGCGGTTCCGTATTCAGGGGAGTAGTGGTATGCGAGCCGTGTTGCAATGACCGTGGCACAAATATTTACCAGGTTGTTGCCGATGAGCACCAGTACCAGAAATCTATCCGGGCGTTTCAGCATTTTCATGATTCTTATGGCCTGTCTGTCGCCTTTTGTCGCCATATGTCTGATGCGGTACCGGTTGACAGCCATTACGGAGGTTTCGGTTCCTGAGAAAAAGCCGGAAGAGAAGAGCAGTACAATCAGTGCAATCCAGTAAAGGATTACTTCCGTGGAATCTAGAGGGTTCATTCTATTTCCTAAAGGTTAAGTCTGGCAATTACTGATAAATTAATGAGAACAGTTTAGCATATTAGAGACAGAACTGCCGATGTTTGTCTTTCTTTTTCACTGTCTGAGATTAAATCAGGCTGACTCCTTATTTTCTTTGTTAAAACTGGATATAAAATTCCAGAAATGATGAAAATTATGTGATCTGTATTTCAGATTGCATTTCTCTTTTTTAGTAGCTATAATCTACTAGCTTAAAGTGTCTGTATGAAATAACCGGGCATTTTTATGGTTTGATTCATTTTTTTTGTGGATCATTTTTATTTGGTAAATAACTAGATATAGAGGATTTATGGTAGTTATTCGTTTAGCACGCGCTGGTGCAAAAAAGCGTCCTTTCTATCAGGTTGTAGTTGCTGATTCGCGTCGTGAGCACAATGGCAAGTTTATAGAGCGCGTAGGTTTCTTCAATCCGATTTCCAAGGATAAGGATTTTCGTCTTGAGCTTGATCGTGTAGATTACTGGATTGAAAAGGGAGCTCAGCCTTCTGATCGTGTTGTTTCTCTTATTAAGAGAGCAAGAAAGCAGGCTCAGTAAGGAACGGTCATGAATGAAATAAAATCCCCTGTGGAAGTGGGCAGGTTTGGTTCGGTCTATGGAGTCCGCGGTTGGATACGTATTCATTCATTTACAGACGATCCTGAAAGTATATTCGAATATGCACCATGGTTTGTTCAGACAGGTGACAGCTGGTCTGTTGCAAAGCTGACGGAATGGAAAAGACATGGTGACGGATATATCTGTAAGCTGGAGGGCTTTGACCAGCGGGAGGAATCCCAGTCAATGACCGGAAAGTCAGTTTTTGTGGATGAGTCTTCACTGCCGCCTCTTCCTGAAGATGAGTTTTATCTCAATGATCTGATAGGAATGAGGGTAGTCAATACTGAGGGTTATGATCTCGGTATTGTGGACGGTTTTATGGAGACCGGCGCGAATGATGTACTGGTTGTTAAAGCAAATAGCGATGATGCCTATGGAAAGAAAGAGCGCCTTCTTCCTCTTGTATTCGGTTCAACGATACAGGAGATGAATGAGGAACTCCGTAAACTGGTTGTCATCTGGGACCCTGATTTCTGAATTGCGGTGAGTTAGGTGAGAATAGGTATTGTTACCCTGTTCCCCGAGATGTTTAAGGCACTTACACAGTTCGGAGTTACAGGAAGGGCTGTCAGAAACGGTTTGCTGAGCGTCGAGTTTTTTAATCCTCGTGATTATGCAACTGACAATTACCAGACGGTCGATGATCGACCTTTTGGCGGCGGACCGGGAATGCTGATGAAGTTTGATACCTTAAAGCATGCCATACAGCGTGCACGTGAGTGTATCGGCGAGGATGCCAGAGTTATTTATATGTCCCCACAGGGTGAAAAACTGACGCAGAGTGCTGTGAAGGATTTTGCCCGGCTCAGTAATCTTGTGATTATTGCAGGAAGATACGAAGGAATTGATGAAAGAATTATTTCATCATATGTGAATGAGGAATGGTCTATTGGCGACTATGTGTTAAGCGGCGGTGAGCTGCCGGCCATGGTTATGATAGACGCTGTTTCCCGGCTGATACCGGGGGTGCTTGGTGATGAACTGAGTGCCAAGTATGATTCGTTTACAGATGGAATTCTTGATTATCCGCAGTATACCAGACCTGAATGCGCCGGCGGACTTGATGTTCCTGAGGTTCTGCTTCAGGGGTGTCATGAGGATATAGCTCAATGGCGTCTTAAAGAGGCGTTGGGCAGAACTTATGTAAGAAGAAGGGATTTAATTAAAAACCTAGCTCTGACTGACGGGCAGGAGAAACAGCTTGCCATGTATATCCGCGAGTCGGATAGTCAAAAGAAGTAAGGTTGCAGTTTATTCTAGGTAAAAGGAAAAAAAATGAATATTATTGAACAGTTAGAAAAGGAACAGTTACGTACAGATCTTCCTGATTTTAATCCCGGCGATACCGTTAAGGTAAATGTTCGCGTTAAGGAAGGTGAAAAGGAGCGTATTCAGGCTTATGAAGGTGTTGTAATCGCAAAACGTAACCGTGGTATTAATTCTGCTTTTACTGTTAGAAAGGTTTCTAATGGTGAAGGTGTTGAGCGTGTATTTCAGACTCACAGTCCTCTGATTGAATCTCTTACCGTGATCCGTCGCGGTGATGTTCGTCGTGCTAAACTTTACTACCTCCGTCAGAGATCCGGTAAGTCTGCCCGTATTCGTGAAAAACTTGTTACAAAGCGTCCTGCACAGGATGCTAAGGCATAATATCAGTTTTTTGATATAAGTATATAAAAGGGCATCTGTTTTACGGTGCCCTTTTATTTTTTCTCATATGGACAGATTTTTTAAATTCATCCCTTTGTTGCGTTGAATTTCTTTATGAAAACAAAAAGCGGAACATTCAGTTCCGCTTTTTTTGAGTACATATATTATTATAGAATTATTACTTCTTTTTCTTGGCAGGAGCCTTCTTTTTTGCCGCAGGCTTTGCTTCCTTGACAGTCTTTGCTTCTTCTGCTGCAGCTGGTGCAGACTCCTCGGAATCAGTGTTGAGACCTACGGTGAGATCAACAAATGAGTTTTCACCACCGAACGGATTGGTAACGTATTTGTCTGCTATCCAGTCATTGTCATAAAGTTCCTGTCCATCTTCCATGACGAGGCGGAAACGATACTGGTATCCTGATTTTTCTTCAGACTTGCTTACCTTAACATCAGCCTTGAAATCCCCGCTCTTCAACTGAGACATTTCAACAGGATCCCAGCCGTTGTTTTCACAAAGAAGAAATACCTGCTTGGCATTCTGAGAGGCTTCTTTAGTAACCTTGAATGTCAACTTTATTTCGTTTGTGGTTTTATTATATTTTTTAGATACTGACATAGTTTATTCCTTGTATAGTGCAAAAAATACACAAGCATATTTTACACAATTTTTTTTTAAATTGAAAAAAAAATTTTTAAAAAATAAAAAAATTTTTTTTTTTAGAAAAAATTAATGGAGAAATTATTTGTTATTACGGAAATGTCAGTAATTTTAAGGAGTTGAAGATTATGGGATACCACTTTTTAAGTTTTTTTGAAATTTTGACGGAGCATGATCAAAAAATTTTTTTGAAAAATATTTAATTAACCGATACTGCAGTAAATGCCTCCTGCTTCATCGGAATATAGGTTGACATCTTTTTTTGATAAATTATATCTGATTTTTATTTATCAGATATGACTCAGTGCAATATATAACCGATCTGCAGTATTAAACATTTATACAGACAGGTACGTAAATTTCGCACACGCAGATCAGACCTGTTCTGTCTTGTCTGTGATCATGTACATCTCGACCGTGACAGAAGTTAAGCTTTTGCCGCGGGCTGAGAGGAAGAACTGGTCAGTCGCCCAAAACTGCCTGCTGACCGTAGTGTTAAAATTTATACTCCTGTCTGATGATCTCGGAGGTAAAGCATTTTCTAAGATAGAATCCTCTCGGTCTGGTCATAACAAGTGTTCCGTCAGCACCGACTGCCTGTGTAAGAGCTTTGCCGTCGGCGGCTTTGGGTCTGATTTGGAGAACTTCTCCGTCTCTTGCTGTTATGCTGTCGATCTGACCTGTTGCAATTTTTTCCATATGTTCGTTCCAGTCTGTTCTGAGTGCGGCGTCCTGCGCGGAATTCGGGGACCATAAAAACGGAGTATATACAATGCGCTCCGGTATGGGTATATCTCTTGATCCGCTGAACGGAACCCACAGAACGCGGCTGAGTTTATTGCGCACGTTTGAGTTTTCGTATGTCATCCCGCTTACATTTGTAAGGGGGGTTATACATACAAACGTTGTTTCAAGAGGGTATAACTCATCATTCAGGGGAATTGTTTTTAATTCTATTCCCAATTCTGAAAAATCCTGTGTCGGATTACTTCCAGCATCGGCTCCCAGTACTGTTTCAATAAGCTGACCGAACCAGCCTTTGTGGTGGATAAGTTTTTCTGGTACCTTATCAATGTTTGCTGCTATTTCTTTGATGGTAAGACCTGCTATTGCATAACAGCGCTGCATGAGTTCATCTGTGTTTTCTGGTTTCTGGACAGCATTCATAAGTTTCTTTCCTCCAGTCCTGTCCGTCTCATAATTCTGATTCTGGCGCAGAAGTAATAACAGATACGCGATCAGAGATCGGATATGCTACTTAGTATCATACATAATTTTGATTTGTTTGTATTGTGTGCTGGTTTTAAATTCAGTCACAAAGAATTCTATGTTTCTTGAGATAATGTTTCATTTGTGAAAGAATGTGAATGTCTTGGGTAGGTTGGTATTGTCAGTGATTGATCAGGAAGGTTATCGATACAACGTGGGCATTGTTGTCTGTAACAGAGTGGGACAGGTGCTTTGGGCAAGAAGAATCGGACAGAATTCGTGGCAGTTCCCTCAGGGTGGAGTTGATCAGGGTGAAAGTCCCGAGCAGGCAATGTTTCGTGAATTGAAGGAGGAACTTGGGCTGAACCGCAGCGATGTAACGCTTCTGGATCAGACTAAATACTGGCTTAAGTACAAACTTCCTTCGCGTCTTGTTCACTCTGACATTCTTCCTGTGTGTATAGGTCAGAAGCAGAAGTGGTTTCTGCTTCAGCTTTCCGAGGAAAAGGAGAAAGGTATCTGCTTTGATCGTACGGATGATGCTGAGTTTGACGGATGGCGGTGGGTGTCTTACTGGTATCCTATACGTCAGGTGATCTCATTCAAGCGAGATGTTTACCGCAGGGTTCTTCGTGAATTCCTTCAGTCGACCCAGTTGTCATGCAGGCCTACCATTAGAAAGAATTTTAGTGAAAAGTCATATCAAGCTAGGAAACACTGGTGTTAACTCTACTTCGAAAAATTATTGAGAGTGTCATAGCCGCTCCGAATCTTCATGATGCAATGCATAATCTGGTTGTCAAAACCAAGGAATCTCTCAATGCGGACTGCTGTTCGATATATCTTGCCGAGCCTAATGAAAAGAGATTCCGGCTTGTCTCATCCGACGGTCTTTCGCAGGATGCCGTGGGCAAGACAGTACTCCAGTACGGTGACGGTCTTGTAGGATATGTGGGTAAGAAGCTTGAGGTTATCAATCTTGCCGATGCTACGTCTCATCCCAACTTTAAATATCTTCCGGAGGTAGGGGAGGATTGCTTCCATTCATTTCTCGGTGTTCCTATTGTTGATCAGCGCCAGTTGCTCGGTGTTCTTGTGGTTCAGCAGAAGGAGCCGCGCAAATTCAATGAGTCTGATGAGTCTTTTATCGTAACACTTGCTGCACAGCTTGCATCAAAGGTGGCGCATGCTCAAATGCTGAACCAGATGAAACTTGAGAACAGTTTTTCAAAACCGGTTAAGGGCATAGCAGCTTCTAACGGTCAGTGTGTAGCCAGGGCGTTTGTCTGGTATCCGCAGCTCGACATGGATCATGTGGCAATGGTCCATACGGATGATATCTACACTCAGATAGAGCTGTTCAGACAGGCTATTTTTCAGGTGCAGCTTGATCTTGACACTCTGATGCTCCGTATAAGTCAGGCATCTCCGAAAAATGATTCCGCAGAGATATTTGAAATCTATTCAATGATGATTAATGATGAATCATTTTCTGAAAGAATTATCAAGGCCATCAGTGAGCAGAAACTGATGGCTGTTTCTGCGGTCAAGCAGATTTGTGAGGAAATGATTGCCAGACTTTCGGATGGTGATTCAAAGTATATGCAGGATCGAACCGTTGATGTTAAAGATGTGGCTCAGCGACTTCTGAGCAAACTGTCGCACAGCCAGGTCCAGAGTTATGATTTGAACACTCCGATTATTCTGGTCGCTGAAGAGGTTTCGGCATCTCTGCTTGTGGAAATTCCGAATAAAGTGCTTAAAGGAGTTGTTTCTCTTAAAGGGTCTGTGAATTCGCATGCGGCGATAATGGCCAGATCTCTAAATATTCCTGCCGTGATGGGAGTGGAGATTCCTCTTGATGTTGTTGATAAAAAAACTATTGTTCTGGACGGAACGAAGGGTGAGATTATTATAGAGCCTGATTCAGCCGTCAGGGATGAGTATGAAGAAATAATCAGACGCAACAGGCATATGCAGGAACTGGTGGAGAAGGAATTCTGCAAACCTGTGGTTAGCATTGACGGGCAGATCGTAAAGATTGCCCTTAATGCCGGTTTGAATGTGGATATGAAGCAGAACGAGAAGGAGTTTCTGGACGGTGTGGGTCTCTATCGTACGGAAATACCTTTTCTTCTTCAGAGTTCTTTTCCTACAGAGGTGGAACAGCAGGGCTTCTATTCAGAGTTTCTGAATTCATTCAGCAGGATCCCGGTATGTATGCGAACGCTCGACGTAGGCGGTGACAAGCAGCTTCCGTATTTTAGAATTGATGAGATAAATCCGGCTCTTGGCTGGCGCGGTGTGCGTATGACACTGGACAATCAGTCAATACTCCTTTCACAGTACAAGGCTATGCTCAGAGCCTCTGAGGGACTTGAAAATCTTAATATTATGATCCCGATGGTTACATCGGCAGATGAGGTCAGAAACGCCAGACTTCTGCTTGATGACGCCTACAACGAGGTAATTGATGAAATTAAGGGTGAAGGCAGGACATTGAGATATCCGAAATTTGGTGTAATGATTGAAGTCCCGTCAATGCTGTTTATCCTTGATGAAGTGGCTCCAATGGTTGATTTCTTTTCTATCGGAACTAATGATCTTACGCAGTATCTGCTGGCGGTTGACCGAAGTAATTCAAAAGTATCTCATCTGTACAATCCGTATCATCCTGCAGTTTTGAAGGTGCTTAGAGAGATCAGCAAAAAACTTGAAGCACTGGATAAGAAGGTGGATGTTTGCGGAGAACTGTGCGGGAATGTAATGGGAATGATTATTCTGCTGGCCTTTGGTTATCGCATATTCAGTATGAACCTTAGCAGTATTGCCAAAATCAAATATATCATCAGGAGAATTGATATTGGCAGAATTACAAGGATTGTTGAAGATAACGATCTTAAGGATGTTGAATCTTTGAAGAAGGCTCTTTCAGATTATATGGACGATATCGGTTTGCAGAGATTTATCAATGAGTGAATGGGGAGTTTAATGAAGCAGTATCTGGATTTAATGCAGAAAATTTTGGATGATGGCAGTGTAAAAAGTGATCGTACCGGTACGGGTACGCTTTCTCTTTTCGGGTATCAGATGCGTTTCCCTCTTAGAGAAGGTTTTCCTCTTGTAACCACCAAGAAGCTTCATCTTCGTTCCATTATTTACGAACTGCTGTGGTTCTTGCGGGGAGATACCAATGTCAAGTATCTTCATGATCATAATGTAACTATCTGGGACGAGTGGGCAGACGAGAAAGGGAATTTGGGACCGGTATACGGTCATCAGTGGAGAAGCTGGCAGGCGGCTGACGGCAGGATCGTTGATCAGATATCCCAGGCTGTTGATCAGATAAAGAATAATCCTGATTCAAGACGGATTATTGTTTCAGCCTGGAATGCGGGCGAAATAGATAAAATGGCTCTGGCTCCGTGTCATGCGCTGTTTCAGTTTTATGTAGTTGACGGAAGATTGTCGTGTCAGCTGTATCAGCGAAGCTGTGATGTTTTTCTTGGAGTTCCGTTCAATATAGCCAGTTACTCTCTTCTTACTCATATGATGGCTCAGCAGTGCGATCTTGATGTTGGTGATTTCATTTGGACCGGAGGTGATGTCCATCTTTATTCCAACCATCTTGAGCAGGCCCGTCTGCAGCTTTCGAGACAGCCAAAAAATCTTCCGCAGCTTGAAATAAAGCGCCGTCCGGCTTCAATTTTTGAGTATGAGTTTGAAGATTTTGAAATTAAGAATTATGATCCCTATCCGGCGATAAAAGCTCCTGTAGCTGTTTGATGCATATCGGTTTTGAATTTATTTCGGGTTTGTTTCATGTATAGTCAGAATGAATTAAATCATATCAGATGGCAGTGCCGTCGCGGTATGAAGGAACTGGATCTTCTTATAGAGCCTTTTTTTGATGAGGATTTCTCCAAACTGAGTGAGAAGGAACAGCAGGTGTTTGTCAGATTCCTTGAAGAGTCTGATCTTAAACTTTTCCGCTGGCTTTTGCGCGGGGAGATTCCTGCTGATCCGGAATATGTTGCCCTGGTTGAAGTTATCCTAAAGTGTCACAGAGAGCGAAGCGGAATTTAGTCCGAGTCTGGTAATGCAGAAAAATAGCCCTGCTGTGATCTGTATTTATTTTAAGGTTGTTTTTTAATTTTTTGTCTAAAGAATTCCAAATAAGGATTTTTCATGAATATATGTGTTGCAGGTGCCGGCTATGTCGGTTTGTCTCTTGCTGTCATGCTTTCTATAAAAAATAAGGTTAAACTTCTTGAAATATGTGAGGACAGGGTTGAACTGATTAATCAGCGCAAATCTCCGATAACCGATGAGTATATTACCAAATATCTGGATACCAGGGAGTTGAATCTTGAGGCAACATCTGATCCTGAAACGGCACTTTCGGATGCCGAGATTGTACTTGTTGCAACTCCTACTAACTACGATCCTGAGGAAAACTATTTTAATGTTGATTCCGTGCTTGATGTTATTGAAAAGGCGGTTAAATATGCACCGAATGCGCATATTGTGGTTAAGAGCACTCTTCCTGTTGGATTTATTGAGGATACACGCAGGAAGTTCGGGATAGCTAAACTTCATTTTTCTCCCGAGTTCCTTCGTGAGGGAAAGGCTCTTTATGACAATCTTTATCCGTCCAGGATCATCATTGGCACGGATGATGAAAACTTTGGAAAAGTTTATCTTGAACTGCTGGCTGAAAGCGCTGAGAAGAGCAGAGATGAAATTCCAACACTGATTATCAAGCCCACGGAGGCGGAGAGTGTCAAACTGTTTGCCAACACATATCTTGCTATGAGGGTTGCTTTCTTCAATGAACTTGATACCTATGCATCATCTAAGAATCTGAGTACCCGTGATATCATAAGTGGCGTTTGCATGGATCCCAGAATCGGAGATTTTTATAACAATCCTTCCTTTGGTTATGGCGGTTACTGTCTGCCGAAGGATACCAAACAGCTTCTTGCTAATTACAAGGATGTTCCGAGTACAATTATTAGAGCAATAGTTGATTCCAATTCTGTTCGCAAGGATTATATCGCAGCCGATATTCTGTGCAGGCATCCTACAACAGTCGGTGTTTATCGTCTGGTTATGAAATCAGGATCCGACAATTTTCGTTCCTCATCAATTCAGGGAATTATGAAGCGCCTCAAGGCCAAGGGTATCACTGTGGTTGTATATGAGCCGATTATGAAGGAGGACAGCTTCTTTAACTCGAGAGTTGAAAGAGATTTAAGAACCTTTAAGAACGAATGTGATCTTATTGTTGCCAACCGTATTACTGATGATTTAAAGGATGTCATGGATAAGGTCTACACCAGGGATCTTTTTTCAAGTGACTGATATTTTAGGGCGGATGCGTTCATAAAAAAATCGGCAGCTTCGCCTGATTAAGTCAGATCTTTGAATCCTGTGTTTTACAGTCAGGTGGAGCTTATTTTGAGAAAATCCGGGGAGATTGCAGTTTCAAGATGAAAACAGATGCTTTTCTTCTGTTCAAGTGAACTGTCATTCTTTGGTATTGAGATTTTTTCACAGCCTGCTGCCGATTGTTTCTTTGTAATTCGATCCTTCCCTGTCCGGATGCTGGGCGATTTTAACCGGCTCCCGCACGCCTAACAGGTAGTGGTTCTCTCGACGTTTTTTCTGCTGATCGCAAATGCAGTTCACATTACCCTTAATCCGTGCCCTTGAGAACGATGGTTTATGGCTTGATCAGATAAAAAAAGCGGATATTGCCTATCCGCCATAAAGTCATTGATTAGACATTCAGTTAAAAACTATTTCTGCTGTTTTTCCTTATGCTTAACAATAATGCGGACAACTTTGTCCAAAAGAAGGTCGATAGCAGCGTAAAGATCGTCACCGACAGCTTCAGTGTGATATGTGTCACCGATGACTTCAACTACAGCTTCAGCTTTCTGCTCCAGTTTTTCTACAGAGAGTGTAACAAGGATTTCTTTTATATTTTCAGCCTGTCTGTCAAGTTTTGTAAACTTCTCATGTACAAAATCATTGAGTGCATCTGTCAATTCGATATTGCGGCATTTTACTGTAATTTGCATAAGCTATTTCCTTATTATTGTTATTTAAAACATGAACCGATCATTCTTTGATTGAATGATTTTTTTTATTGCCCTGTATCGGGAAAAGCCGAGGTTCATTCGGCTGAGCAGTGCGTTTGCTATATGCACTTACTCTCATACCTTTATAGTCAGCTTTATGTGATGTTAAAGTCAAGATCGATCGCTGCCGCAGGGATAATTATGCGACTTAACTAACGAAATGAATGATTTGATGCATTTTTGTTAACGTCCGTATATTATGCAGCTACCGCTATTGAAGAAAATCAGAGGGTGATTTATTATCAACTTGTATAGTTAGTTTGGACCCTTAGCAATGAGGCTTTTATGGAATTGGTAGTAGTAAGTGGCAGATCCGGAGCCGGAAAGACTGTAGCTCTTCGGTGCATTGAAGATTTGGGGTATTACTGTGTTGATAATCTGCCGGTAACTTTGCTTAATGATCTGGTCCGCGTTTCTACCGGTCAGTATGAAAGAATAGCTGTAAGTATAGACGTGCGCAATCTTCCAGCCGATTCATTTTCTGTTCATGAAATCCTTAAGCAGCTTCAGCAGAATTCCGATCTCAAAGTTTTAAGTATTTTTATTGATGCTGACGACGGGATCCTCATAAAACGTTATTCTGAAACGCGAAGAATACACCCTCTTACCAAACTTGCTAACTATACTTTGGAGCAGGCGATTATTTATGAATCAAGTCTTCTTGCTCCGCTTGCCGTCTATGCCGATATCAGAATTGATACTGGAAATCTTAACGGATACGATCTCAATGAGATTATCACGGATCGTTTGCTTGGGAGAAAATCTAAGGAAATTGTGATAGTTTTTGAATCGTTCGGTTTCAAGAATGGCATACCAAAGGATATAGATTTTGTTTTTGACGCTCGATTTCTCCCTAATCCTCACTGGGTTCCAAAACTGAGGGCACTTACCGGTCTGGATCAGCCGGTTATTGACTTTCTGAAATCAAAGGATTCTGTGGTTGACTATATAAATCAGATAGAAATTTTTGTGAATACCTGGCTTCCTCAGATAGAACGTAACAATCGGAGTTATCTTACTATAGGAATAGGTTGTACAGGTGGTCAGCATCGTTCAGTTTTTATCGCCCAGCAACTTTCTGAGCGGTTTAAATCAAGAAATAAAAATGTTCAGACTCGTCATCTGACAATTGAAAAGAAAAAAATGGCGGAATAGTGGTATGAATGGAGGGTTTGTTTTAAAAACAGAACTCAGCATAGTGCAGATAACTGATAAGGGTTTCGGAGTAGGTTTCTATAACGGGAAAAAAGTTTTTGTTGATGGGGCTTTTTTAAATGAAAGGATAAAAGTAGCTCTGACAGGAGAACATGAAACTTATTTTGATTCAGAAATTCTGCAGATCATTGAAGCCAGTCCTGATCGTACTGATGATTTCTGTCCGCATATTCGTTGCGGTGGTTGTCAGTTTAGAAATATATCATATGATTCTCTCCTTAGATTGAAAGCCAGTCAATTGGAAACTACTCTTGAACGCTGTTCAGATTATATAGATCTAAAGTCTTTGTTTCCCCTGTCCTGTGCCGGATCGGAGCCTGTATTTCATTATCGAAATAAAAGTATTTACTATGTACGCAGACGAAATGGGATCAGCAGGATAGGAATGTTTGCAAAAATGTCTCATGATCTGGTTCCGATAGATAATTGTGCGATGGAGCAGAAATGGATTTCTTCGGCAAACAGCACTGTTTCGCAATGGATGAATGAATTCAATGTTGAAGGATATGATGAGACTGAGGAGGAAGGTCTTTTAAGAGAGATTATTTATCGTACAGGAAATCGTACAGACGATCGTATGGTGATCCTGGTTGTATCAGAATCAAACATTGAAGGATTGAATGATTTGATAGCAAGATTAAAACTCCTGTCAGTGGATTCTGTGTATCTTAATGTAAATTCTTCAGCGGGCAATGGTGTTTATGGAGATGAATTTAAGTTAGTTTTTGGAAAACCGTATATTGTCAGTGAATTGAATTCCCTGCGGTTTAAATTGGGACCACGCTCTTTTTGGCAGTTAAACAGCAGTCAGTGTGAAAAGTTGTATGCCCGGATTTTAGATTATGCAGATCTGAAAGGGAATGAAACAGTATTCGATTTGTATTGCGGTGTAGGTTCTATTGGTCTTACTCTGGCTCATAAGGCGGGCTCAGTCTATGGTGTCGAGGTTATAGAAGAGGCAGTTGAACTAGCTCGAGAAAATGCTGTGATTAACAATATTTCAAATGCTAATTTTTTTGTTGGAAAAAGTGAAACAGTGTGTCAGCACCTTCTTGCACAAGGTGTTTCTCCGAATATAATAATCTTGGATCCTCCTAGAAAAGGATGTGCAGATAATCTTTTGATGGCTGTAACATCGGTGTTGCCAGATAAGATTATCTATGTTTCTTGTAATCCTAAATCTTTAGTCAGAGATCTGTCCTACATTGGTAATATTTCTGATTATCGCATCAAACGGATTTCTGCATTCGATTTATTCCCAGGAACATACCACGTCGAGACGGCAGTTTTACTTTCACGGGGAAAATAAAGGTATTCGGAAAGCCCTAAAATCAAAGGGGTTGCGAAGTTTGAGGCTTTTTTGAGCATGATGGTAAAGGGCATTTTTGCTGTATGCGAAAGTACAGTCAGGCCAGTAAAACAATGAGTTGCAGCCACGGTTTTATTATTTCGGCAGGTGTGGCTACAGTTTTATTGCCGTAAAAGCGATGCAGAAAAGTTTTAATTTTGAAGTGTGGTTAAAGGCGGTCTTTGGGAGTAATGATAACTAGTTTCTGAAAAATTGCCACACATCAAGAAGTGTTTTTTAGCGTATAGAGCAGATGTGAGCGAAGTCGAGCTATTGAGCCATGACGCTGCGTTATACTGACTATTGAAACTGAAAGGATCTTGCTGAGAAGATTTTGGATGATAGTGCGTACCGCACACATAGGGCTGAAACGCTGTCGGAAAAGAAAAATAATTAAAGAGAGTCACTAGTGGTGACACAATTGAAAAAAGAGGTATATCGTATGAATGAAGTCAATAAAGACTTTGAACATATCGCTGAGATCATAACGAATGCCTGAGATAACGCTTATCGCAAGGTAAATGAAGAACTGATCCTGATGTATCAGCGCATAGGTCAGTTTAGTGCTCAATAACCTTCAGGATCTGATTTTTGCCATAATTGCGGTACACCGCTGCATAGCGGAGTTAATTTTTTATATTGCGGCTCTTTCCGTTTACCGAGTATTTTAAACAGCATTCTCCTGAGGTGTGTATATGTCCGAAACCAAGGCCAATTCATCATTTCTAAACAAACTGAAGGATACCGTCGTCATTAACGAGGGCAGCAACCTGCCTGACATAACCGGAAAAACTCTTGGCGAGTTTCATGTGGATCGGAGGATGCATCTCTCTTCCGGAGAGGCGGATATTTATCGCTGTTCTGGCACCGGAAGTCATGCCGGGGCAGGTTTTGTTCTGAAGTACTACCGGCGGGAGAATGCGGTAAAGCAGGAAGTGCTGGAGAAGATCAGAAGCATCAAAAGTCCCTGCGTTGCTCCGGTAGCGGGTTACGGGGAATATGAAGGGCATCAGTATGCCGTGAGACCATACTATGAAATGCCGGTGCTGTCAGAGGTGCTGGCATATGGCAATACGATTTCGGAAGAGGAACTTAAGACTCTGATTATCCCTTCGGTTATCGCCGGTCTTAAGGCTCTTCATGATGTCGGTATTCTCCACCGGGATCTCAAACCCGCCAATCTTATCCCTGATAATACCTGTGAGCATATTGTTCTTATTGACTTCGGCATCAGCTCCGATGCCGGAAAAAACACCTTTGTGGTAACTCACACCGGGATGACGCCATTCTATGCCGCCCCCGAAGCAATGCAGGGGATCTTTCATAAGGAAACCGACTACTACGCTCTGGGCATTACCCTCTTTGAACTCTTCACGGGCTTTACCCCTTTTCAGAATCCCGGACTTTCACCGGAGGCTGCGGCGATACTGGCATCCATCAGCAAAATCGAGTTCCCGGAAAACTTCCCGGAAGATCTTAAAAAACTGATTTTGGGGCTAACCTACAAGGATATTTCCCATAGAAACGAGTCGGACAACCCTAACAGGCGTTGGGGGTATGATGAGATCAGAAGATGGCTTGCGGGAGAAGATGTGCCAGTACCGATGGAACCGTTTCTGCCGTCAGCCACAGAGGTTTTGCCATACACCATGGACAATCGCAAGCTGTTTACGGCATCTGATTTGGTTATCGCGCTTCTTAAGAACCCGGAGCACGGCATAAAGGAACTGGCCAGAGGCAAACTCACGCAGCATTACGGTTATTTCGATCCCGAGAAGGAAGAGCTTTGCAAAAGGGCGGAGATGGAATTGGGAAGTTCGGAAAATGAGCATTATCTGGCATTTTTCCGGCTGATGTACCGGATCTCCCCAAATGAAAGCTCTCTTTTCTGCGGAGGGAAGGAATTCAGCGGTCTTGCGGATCTGGCCTTTGCCGCCGTGGATGAAGCCATCGCCGTGGCAGAGAATGGCTGCGGGCTGGACACTGAAGAGGTTTCGCCATTCCTGAAGGAGGTTACCCTGATGCTCCGGAGCGGCGCTCTTAAGCACTATGCGGAGGAAGTGGAAAAGAATGCCGAGGCGGTTACGCTGTTTCAGGATCTGGAAAAATTTCATAAGACCGCCGGCAGGCAGTATTCACCGGTACAGCAGGCTCTGGTGTTCGGGTACGGATTTTCAAATAACAGAAAGCTTGCTGTTCTTGGTGTTCCCTATAGTTCGCCGCAGGATTTTGCTGACAGGATGGTATCGGACAGCAAAAAGGATCGCTATGCTCACGAAAAACAACTTTTGGCGGCGCGGGAGGAACTGGAGTTCTTAATTTCCGCGATGCCGGACACGGCTTCCCAGGATGGAATTCAGCTGGTTTACGACGATGCCAGGAGCGCAATTTTCGGGGACTTCGAATTCAGGTTCAGGGACGAGAACGACTTTAACGATTTTGTGGAGGAGTGCATCCGGAAAGGGAATACCTATGTGGTGAAAAGTCTCCTGTATCGCTACGGTGAGTCTTTGGAGGCAATTGCCAGTTGCCGCTATTGGAAGGGAGATACCTGCGATCGACTGAAAAAGATTGTGGATACCATGATTCCCATGGGAGAGTATCTTTTCGCTGATGAGAAGGCCTTTGCCAGATTTGTGCATGACATGGAGGAGGAAGGGCGGGAAAAGCCGTTGTTCCTTCGGGATTTTGCCCAGGTGCATGAACCCTATTTGCAAAAACTGGTCGATGCTGATAATTCCAGTATAGCTAAGTTGGCCAGATCGTTGCTGAAGCACAAAAACGATGTCGAGAAGTCAGATCGCATTCGGATCTGGGGTAATCGTTATCCTTCATTGAGTTCATGTTCCGGCGGGAGAGGATATGGTCTGGATTTGATAGATGATGAAGGAGTAGGCTGAGATGAAATGAAATGAAATGAAAGATGACGACGATGATGAATGAGGTTTTTGGCAATGGATGCTTTTCATACTCTACGCGTAAGGGGGAAGAGGGAAACTTTTCCCCTGCATAATTTTGAACTCTTTACGTTATTGATCTCGGCATTGGAGTGGCGAAAACATAACGGTTCCATCAAAATGGTCACCGACAGCGCCGGCGCGGAGTTTCTCGAAGTATACGGTCTTATTGACGCATGGGATGAAACGACAATACTGCTGGACGACATGCAGAGCCTTAACATCAATGAAGATGTATTTTGGGCAGGGGCAAAACTCTATGCCCTGTCTCAGCGTAAAGCACCTTGCGTCATGATGGATTTGGATTTCATATTGTGGAAGCCAATTGATTTTCAGAAGTACGGTACGGATTTGGCAGTCATTCATCGCGAAGATATTAATCCGTTTGTGTATCGCTCCAAAGAACACTTTAGCTTCTGGGATGACTGGGAATTTCCTGATTGGCTTAACTGGTCTGTGCTTCCCTGTAACGGCGCCTTTGTTTATTTTGGCTCTCAGGAATTCATCAGCGAATACACGGAGTTTGCCATTGAATTCATGCAAAAAGCAAATGAGTGGATGACAGACTCTATTACATGGTATTTGCCGAGCAACGGTGGATGGCGATGTGCGCCGATTATTTATCGATTCCCATACACGAATTCTCCTCTCTTTCGGTGCTGTTTGGGGGTAAACAGAAATACTTTACCCATTTATGGGGTGACAAACAAAGATTGAAAGACAATCTAAAGGATGCCGAAATTTTCTGTCGCAAATGCGCCTGGAGATTGGTGCATGATTTTCCGGATTTTGCAGAAAAGATTCTCTGTCAAAACTGGGCAAAGAGGTATTGGAAATAACATTCCATTTCGCCAAGGTTTTGCAGTCGGTTTACAGATATAGGAATAACCATTTTTAACTGCGGAATGTCGGGTTTATCCTTAAAAGGAAACCAGAATAAATCATTCGAAGAGGTCAGATGCCTGTTTAACACAGCTCATCAGGATCAGATTATTACTTATCATCCAGAGCAGGAAAAAGATCATGGACGAATTGATGACTACAGAGTTTCAATCATTCGTGGCTCACTGATGTCAGACATTATTTTGGACAAATGGCTGGGGCTGAAGGACGGCAGTATCGTTAAGGTTGAAAGAACAAGTATCCAGCAGTCAACTAAAAAAGAAACCTGGGAGGAAAGATTTTACATCTCGTCTTTTTCACCTCTTAAGGA
>JAEEOK010000002.1 GCA_016284235.1 Succinivibrionaceae bacterium | reverse complement strand
TGCAGCAGATGGATATGTTTCCCCGGAGAGTGTCCGCATCCTCTCTCGATGAATATTTCTTTCTAAAGATTATTGATATTTCGAAATAAGATTAATGATTATTTCCAACTTATTTTTATGGAGAGCCATTTTTTTACCTTCAGGATGAAGAGGGAATAGATCTACATGGAACAGGTGCTATCACAATTTCCAACTGGATTTTGTAAAGAACAAAAATTTATCTGTCTTTTGTGTAAAGTGTAATTTATTTTTACACTGTAGAAAAAAAACGGATAAAGCACCTGATATGAAGAGAGTGGGACGCAAACAAAATTCCAGACATATATCTCCATCCCAGTAAGACGCTTATAAATAATTAGCGGTAATTTTTACCAAAAATGATTTAATTGTCTGAATACTTGAGGTATTGGATAGGTATATGATGTGCTTCCTCAAACATATATTTCATATCGGTAACACAGGAAGCATCCCTGCCGTCTATCGGCTGATTAAAAGATTCTGGATGAGGAACACTCCATCAGTTTAGTAACAGCGGAAGTATCCTTCAAATTAATAAATTTAATTTTTTCAAAATCAGAAAAAGCACAAGCAAAAGAGATGCTTTTTAAACTGATCCCTGAATCTATCATGGCGGGAAGGTCTCACAACTGTTCAATCTGTCAGACTTTCTACCCGTTTTACGGGATCAGTTTAGTGGTATCAACACTTTTGTTAACTGAGCCTAAAAAATTCAGAAAAACACTCTGTTAAAAAAATATGCACTTTTCCTGATATTGAATTAAAGGCCGAGGACTTCCTTCATGGAATGGATCCTCTTCTCCGGATGCCGTCTGAGCCACAGTGCAGCTCTTACAGCACCGCAGGCAAATGTCATACGGCTTGAAGCTTTATGAGTGATTTCAACACGCTCGCCGATATCAGCAAACATTGCGGTGTGTTCACCGACAATATCGCCCGCACGAATTGCAGAAAAGCCGATGGTTCCAGGTTTTCTTTCACCTGTTATACCGTCGCGTCCTCTGACGGCGATTTCATTTAAATCCTTACCGAGAACATCAGCTATTGCCTTACCCATGCTCAGAGCAGTTCCCGACGGAGCATCAACCTTGTGACGGTGATGAGCCTCGACAATTTCAATATCAGCGTAACTGCCCATAACTTTGGTAGCCTGAGCAAGAAGATTAAACACCAGATTAACGCCAACACTGAAATTTGATGCAAAAACCATCGGAACAGACTTTGCAAAATCATCTATCTGTGAAAGCTGCTCCTTCGAAAAGCCAGTGGTTCCCAGAACAAAAAGTTTTCCGTTTTCCGATGCTGTTTTAAGATTAGCAAGTGACGGCTCTGGGCGGGTAAAATCGATTATCAAATCGTAACTGTCGGCAACAGAGGAAAGATTATCCACAATCACCACACCGTTTTTTCCGATACCTGCAACTTCTCCTGCATCAGCCCCGATTAGAGAAGATCCGGAAAACTCGCTGGCTGCTGTCAATTCACACTCACCGTTCTGTGCAATGGCACTGATGAGACACTTACCCATTCTGCCGGCACATCCGGCAACAGCAATTCTCAATTTATCAGTCATTTAATCAAGCCTCCTTGCTTTTCATTACTATATCGAGAAGTTCAACTTCAAATACCAGGGTAGATTCAGGCGGAATGCCGCTTACGCCGCTTGAACCATAGGCAAGATTGGAAGGAATAACAAACCGGTATACACTGCCGACAGACATCAGCTGCAGACCTTCAATCCATCCGGCTATCACACCATTAACAGGAAACTCCACACCCTTGTCATTGTTCTCTGTTGAATCGAAAACCTCGCCATTAATAAACGAACCCTTATATTTTACCCTTACAATATCCTTAGGTCCTGGACGTTCTCCATCACCCTGTTTGAGAATCTCGTACTGCAATCCGGATTCTGTAACAGTCACACCCTGTTTTGCCTTGTTTGCCTCCAGATATTTTTCACCCTCTTCTCTGAATTTTGCAGACATTTCCTTCTGCTTTTTGCTCATGATCCGATTGAACTCATTAAATGCCTCATTAAGATCATCAGGGGACACTGCAAGCTCTCTGCCCTTTATTCCGTCGGTAAAACCGGCAATCAGCGCTTCATCGGAAAAACCCTCAAACTTCTGTGCATGAAAATCCCTGGAGATTCTTCTGCCAAGTCCGTAACATACTTTTTCCTGTATAGTTTTAAATTCCATATTCAATCCAATATTTTTTTCATTTCACGTAAAATAATAGTTCTACAGCCAAGTTCGAAAGGTTCCTCCCTGCCTGTAAAATCATATCCGAAACTGCGGTAGAAATCGATCGCTCGCGTGTTTTCCCTGATAACATCCAAGAGTATTACCGGTTTGAAACCGTCTGGATCAGACTTTTCCGCTGTTAAACCTGCATCTGACGCTATTTTTCTAACTACTTTCTCCATAAAAATGATTAATTTTTTTCCGATACCGTGCCCCCAGCAGTCAGGGCGGACATACAATCCGTTAAGAACAAAGCTGGGCTTGCCCAGATATTTGCAAAGATAAAAATATCCCGTTATTATTCCGTCAGACTCGCATACAACAACAAGTCCCTGACTCTGACTCAGTTTCTGAGTCCACCTCGATCTTAGCTCCTCAATTGAGGGCAGATCGTCAACAGTACCGTACATCTCCATGAATGCGGCCTCGCGGGAGATGAATTCCAAATCGGCAAGAATATCCCTGTCTGCTTCAACAGCCTTTCTTACTGTAAGTTCTCGCACTGTGGGTGATGATTCCTTGTATTGGCAAGCGCCCTGAGATTTGCAGATGATTCAATCAAAGTTGCTAAATTGTCAAATCGAGCCTGGTTCAACGGGTGAATCTGAAAATATATTTCATCTTTTCTGTCCACGCTGTCTTTCAAAAGAGCAAGAACGTTGCTGGGATTAAAACCGGCGTAGGCAATAATGTTAATAGCAATCTTATCTGCCTCCTTCTCCATTTCCTCGGAATAAGGACTTACTGTATCAGCAGTCAGCGGTGAACCGTTCATTGCCATGGCTGCAAACCTGAATCCTGACGTATTGTCGGTCCATGCCTCCAGTATATTTCCTATACCCTCCGGTTTTTCCTCAAACAGACGTTCGTTTGTATGATCAAGCAGACTGTGAGCTATGACATGAGCTGCATAAAATGCCATAAGATCCTGCTGATATCCTGTTTTAATAGCCGTGCCTTCACTGAAGTACAGCTTTCTGCCGCCAAAGCTTACAACAGAAATTTCAGGCTGCGATGTAATAAAGTTTGTCCAGTCGGCATAAGAGGAATAGCTGTTTGTAGGAACATATTTTTCCACCTCATGAACGACACAGTTAACAACAATGTAAGGCTTCTTTTTCTGAGTCTCTTTTACATCCTTGGCATAAATTTTATCCATTGACTGGGTAAGCTGAGGAAGTTTTCTCTCATTCAGTGCGCCCATATAAAAACGGCCTGCAATATTTTTGTGAGAAACCATGGATCTCAGACTGTCGCATCCGGCAAAAAACAATGAACCGGCAGCAAGAATAATACATAAACGCCTAAAAGCACGCATTATAAACTCCGAATCTAAACTGGTGAATGAGTTTGAACAGTAGCATTTTATCAAAACAGTAAAGGCAAAACATTACTTATTGATCCAGACCGGACGAATTGAAGGCGTGATTATGCCGCCGGTATGTTCCAGATGCAGACACCTCAAATTTGACATCATCCCGACTCCTGAATGCAGATGGTTCTGCTGTTCCTGATTTCATTAACCAGCCCCCTGCTGATGTCATACGGATCATTCATTGCTTCAAAGCAGATTGACAGAGCAGCTTAGAAGCCCATGCTGCATATTGTTCATATCTGAAGCCGTGCTGTTTAACTCCGGCATCTTGCACAGGCACAGCGGCAGGGAAGCAAATTCCGCCCGGCATGATTACATAAAAATTTCTGCCTGTTCTATAAAATAGCCGACTAATGCGACAGAGCACCCATATCATCACAAGCTGAACAAAAAACAACCTATAAAGTAGGCTATGTTATTGATTTTTTTGAAAAAAAAGGTAGAATTTTTATTAAATGATTTATCCTAAATTCCCTGTAGTTTTTGGTAACTACAGTTTAAAAGGAGTAGCGTCAGACTACTCCTTTTTCCTTATTATATCTGCTTTTTTCGAACATTATCTATTTCAATTTTAACCTGTTTTTGCTATAA
>JAEEOK010000016.1 GCA_016284235.1 Succinivibrionaceae bacterium | reverse complement strand
ATTATCAAGAAACCCAGATGTAGCAATGCTTCACAACACCTTGAGTGATCTTCAACTGTCGAAAATCCGGGTAATTTTAACTGCCGCCATTCCATTTTTTTTGTTGTCGGAATCTGTCATATCGGACCTGTCTGTTATTATTTACAATTAAACCAAAGCTCTTCGCCATTTCCGGAATATTTACGCAGATTATTCCGGAAGCTCCTGCTCATTCATAACTTTACCGAAAGTGTTTTTCTGATTGCACATTCCTGTTTTTTTATTAACTGGTTCTTTATCCTTGTTTTCAGAGTTTCCAAAATGCGTCAGAAGAGCATTCGGCCATTCTTCAAGTACGAATTTTGTCGCTGCAGTTTTTCTCAGAGGGAGTTTTTCTTTCTTTTCAATAAGCATTCTCTGTCTGACAGTCAGCCACTGATTATGATTATTATCTTCAAAGGTATCAGAGTCCTGCTCTTTCAGATTCTTTATATCCAGATAAAATTGTGTATTTTTAATATTTTTTTCGAACCAGTCATAACCTTTAATTTTTTCAATACTGTCAGAATCGATATCCCTGCCGGCAGGCAGTTCCCCGGCATCAAACAGAATTCTGTATTCGCTGTCCTGCGAAACTAAATTCAGCGGTATCATAGGGATTCTCTCAGCCATGACGGCGCTGATTTTTTCAGAAATTTCTCCGGTATTAATCTTTTTATCATCCTGCTTATTGCTGTACCTTAGCAGGAGCAAAGGTTCAGTCATGCCTCTGAGATAGCATATGATAAGCTGCCTGAGGTATTCTTCTCCGTTTTTTTCAAACTCCGCAAGCCTGATTTTGCTGCTCTCCGAATCCGAATTTTCAAGATCGATAAATCTGGATATGCCGACAGAGTGATTTAATGAAAGGAGTACGGAATTCAAAAGAAAAAGGAATTTCTGTTTTTCTAAGTTTAAAATATCCCTGAAATGCAGATATTCCTTCTGTCCGTTTTCACCGGTGTAGATATTATCAATATTTCCTTCAACAATTACTGTAAACGGATGTTCTTTGTCCGCGAAAACACTGCGGTATGGTTCAGGCAGATCAGTACCGCTGAGCTTAAACTCACTTCGCACCCGGACAGATTCAGACTTCATACTGTATCTGCCGCAGTGCAGATAATGAAGTCTCCTTATAGTCATCATAAAATATTTCGAGGTGCTGAATCCAAGAATTTCAGACGAGTCAAAATCTTTCTTTTCTCCGGACTGCTTTATGTATGCAACATTCCGTCCGCTCGGGATCAGACCTTTATATTTGAGTTCTTTCCTAAGTCCGGAAAAAATTTCAGGATGACGACTCATAAGTTCGTCAAAGACCTGCTCCGGCTGTTGACTCCAGAATTCACTGCATACTGTCCTATCACTTTGAAGTCTGTCAAGAAACATTCTGCAGTATTCGACAATCTGCTCCTTTATGGAGTTGTCTTCCGTATTTTCATTAACATCAAGAGGCTCTGTATCCTCCATGGATCTTTTATACCGATCATCTTCATCTTTTTTAACATTAAAATGACGTCTGAAAAGTTCATCCAGGGGATCGTTGGCAAAGCTGCACAAATCTGAGATATTCAGGGAAAGAGTTCTGCGGTCACTTTTAAAATGCGCACTGATGTCAGGCGAAATAATTCCTGCATCTGTAACAAGGGTGTTAAAACGGCCGTCTATGCTGTAGGTTTGCAGACATACACAGACATCACTTTCTTTCGACTTCTCCGCCGACGCCACTTTTTTAATTATATAATTCAGTACTGCCTCGGGAAATGCCTCATCTGCATTGAGTCTGCCGCATTTTTGCACTTCGCTGCTGAGTTCATTTATGACAAAATCAAGCATGGATCTGTTTCCATTTTCCATGTCTGTCAGATCCCGGATACTGAAGACCTTGTCTTTTACTCTGACGGTAAAACATGAACGATTAATCATGTACAGCAGGTACTGAATAATTTTTGCACCGTCTTTATTTCTTAATTCATCATTTTTCGAAAGAAATACTTTAGGTCCGTAGTGCCTCACTCTCATGCACTCTGAAACATAGGCTTTGAAGAATGATTTTCCTGAAATGCGGTCCCTCGGATCCGGCGGACACCACTCGCTCTGATATGAAAGACTGCCTCTTTTAATTTTTTTAGAGGATGGATCACATTCGTAGTTGGACGGATCCCACTGATGCATGGCATCAGTTATAACAAGAGCGTCGTACAGCCCAGGACGGACAAGCCTTTTTGAATTCTCCTCTGCGAGTTTTTCAGTGTTTCTCCTGAAATCAAGCTCCTCCTGTATATTTCCTGACTGCAGCCTTCCCGGCAAATCCGAATATCTTCTGTAAATTTCCTCCATAGCCAGATTTTCAGAGAGAAAATGCTCAAGCTCCGTAATCACTATGGAAGGATTTTTCTCTGCATTAGAGACGATAGAGCGGCCGATGTAGGAAATATAGACGCTGTCTCTTGCAGACAGGAGAGTATTAAGGAATATGCTGTGATCATCATCCCTGCGGCACCGGTCGACTGCTCCTGCCCCGTTCCCGCCGTCACGCCTGATAAGATCAAAGTCGTATATCTCTTCCTGCCGCGGAAAATCACGGCTGTTCATACCCATCATAAATACATGACGGTATGGAATATGGCGCATCTGCACCAGTGAACAGAAACTTACCCTGCCAGAAATAACCTGACTGTGCATATTGAAATTCAATGAGGCGGCGGACAGAAGTTCAGAAAATACGTCACGACTTACAGATATTTGCGAACCTGCATTCTCGGCACAGACTGAAAGTTCACTTATAATACTGTTAACTGCATAAATTTCAGAATAATTTTCATAATCATCGGCATAGAATTCATCTATTATTCTGGCATTAACCAGCTTCCTCCACTCTGCCGGAGTCATGCTGCCGGATTCTCTCAGACAGCGGCGCAGGTCATCAAGCTTCAATATCAGCATCTTCAGGGAAGCGAGAATTTCTATATGCTGCTCTTGAACCTTGTCATACAGACTTACATCATCAAGCCAGCAGGTATCAGAATTCTCCGTATCCATTACCGAACCAGCCATCATGCGGCGAAGCGCTCTGCTCCAGGTGGAATAAACTTTGAATTTTGCCGGCTGCTCAAACCCGGGATCAAGCAGCTCGGTCTCGCTGCTGTCGCCGCGGACGCAGTCCGTTATCAGCTGCGATATTGCACTTAAATCATCGACACTGAAGCCGAAACGGTTGCGAATTGCTGAAACTTCAAGAAGTTTAAGAACATACGGGCCGGTTATGTGAGTTTCAGGAAGATTGAGAAGATCAAGAATGCTAGAAAAAAAAGTACTTACTTCTCCGTAGTGCTGATCGACAACTTTATACGGTATGCAGCGCTCATATTCTGCAAACTCCCTGCCGAACACACCGTGGATATACGGTGCGTAGAAATTGATATTAGGAGCAAAAACGGCAATATCATTCGGTTTAAGGGAAGGATCCTGCTCAAAAAGCTTCAGGATCCTGTCATAGATGGTCTCTACCTCCCGTAGTCGGGAAAAACTGGCATGAATTTCCAGGTTATGCTCAAGTTCCTCCCATTTAAACGGTTTTTTGGCAGGAACGTTTGAGCTGTGAAACGGATCAGGCTCGCACCCGTCTAGAATACAGCTCTGGAGAAACTGAAGAATTCCTTTTTTCTCAGTCAGGGGATCTGTAAACAGTTCAAATTCAGCGGATGAAACATTATCGGATAGCCTTTTGACAGTTGATCTGTGCAGTTCCCCCCATGAGGCAAGAAGACGGTTTTCAATGCATTTACTCGAGCCGCAGCTGTACAAACGGCACGGATTAAAATACATAAAAAGAATTCTGGTATAACGACTGATGCTCCTGAAGAACCGAAGATACAAAGGATCCAGCGCTGAAAAACCGAAAATAAAAAGATTTTCAGGCAGAGCTTTACTGAGCTGACTGTCACAGTCTTCCAGCTTCTGAATGAGAATATAAGCTGCTTCACTGATAAAAAAATGTCTCTGTTCATTAAAGGCGGATGCATTTTTTCCGTAACCGCTGGCTGAAGCGATTCTCTTCCATAAAACTACCTGCCACATGTTGTCAAGAACCAGTTTCTGCTCAAGAATTTCAAGCCCGGAGAACTCCTCCGGACTGCAGCCCCGCCACATTCTGTCAAAAACATTTTCTGAGTCTGACTGATCATTGGTGACGCAGCCGCCGCACGACGCATGCTCCCTGCCTTCCTCATAAATCTGTCTGTACCGGTTAAAATTTACGGAGTAATCAATTTCTGAGGATACGGCGTTTTTCAGCCAGTAGCCCCGACTTACAGTGTAGGTTTCAAAAATGCCGGCCAGCACGTCGCTGAGCTGGTAGAGCCTTTTATCGCTGATTTCTCTTTTTTCACATGACGGTTCTGAACCTGATGCAGATGCATAGCTGTCCCATTCAAAGCCGCCGGCAGGAGAACCGGAATTATTGTTATCAGGAGATAAAAAATTCAGCAGGTTGATTTTTTTGAGAACAGACCGATCAGAAGATACGAGAACATAGTCAGATACAGCTTTGAAAACCTGCCTAAGTCCGCAACTGACGTCTGATGACCGGAAATCATCAGAATCAATAATGCCCCGCAGCTGTGAATAAATAATCCAGATCAGGCTGTCCCTTTTGAGAACAGAGATCTTTCCTCCCGCCGCAGCCTCCGGTCTAGACAGGAGATTCCTGACAAATTCCACCGGAGTGCTGTAAACATTGCGCATGCTTATGCCCAGGTTTTCTGCCAGCTTTAAATCAAGCCACTGCCTTATCCCGGAATTTGGAACGACAAACTCAACAGGATCAAGGGGCTTTGAACAGATGCCATCTTTTATCATTGCGGCGGTTAAAACTGCAAGATCCTCAATTCTGTTGGAATGATAGACCTCAAAGGTCCGTTTTTCCCCATCAGATGCTGCACCGGCTGAAATCTGGCGGTTGCGCAATGTATTATCAACCATAGTGACTGACCCCCGGTTGTTTTTCAAGCTGAGCGACAACAGGGATATTATCATTCAAGGGGTTATATATCTAATAGGGGGATCAAATTTTAGAAATCTTTATCCATC
This sequence comes from Succinivibrionaceae bacterium, assembly GCA_016284235.1. Lineage (GTDB taxonomy): Bacteria > Pseudomonadota > Gammaproteobacteria > Enterobacterales > Succinivibrionaceae > UBA2804. The sequence continues at coordinate 13,113 of JAEEOK010000016.1, read as the reverse complement.
TCCCGCAAAAACATTTCAGTCTGTTCATCAGCCAGATGATTTCCCGGATCCCTGTTCTGCGTCACGGGGGCCGGGCCCGATGCGCCTGTCTGCCGAAAAATCACTTCGCCCAGATCCTTCAGCCGTTTAATTTCACGCCCATTAAAATTTTCCACAATGTTTTTAAAACCGTCACAGTACCTTTTCTTGTCCCGTTCAGATGCGCCGCAATTATCAAAGCACCTGTCTCCAGTGCTATCGTAATCTGTTTCAATATACGGCATAAAAACAGGAATATTTCTTTTGCAGGCGCGTGCTACCGCATGCATTGTTCCGCCTTTGACGTCAGTCTGAACCGGTATAACAAGTTCAGAAGGATCCGCCTGCCAGCTGTCCCTCATGACAAGCTGCCGCGCATTGCACCTGGTTCCGACAATATACTCGGAAACAAGCACTCCGCCGCATCCTACAATTTCTTCAGCAAGATCCCTGTGCTCAGGAGGATAGACAGACGCCGGATCAAGTCCGTTCGCCAGGACCGCCGCTGTACTCCCTCCTCCATATTTCCTGATGCTCCCTATGGCGGCCTCATGCGCCGCCTTATCGCAGCCGAAGGCCAGACCGCTTATTACAGTGAAACCGTTTTTTGCAAGATACCCGGATATGCGATCCGCAGCCTCCTGCCCGGCCTGTGTGGGGTGGCGGGTGCCAATCACTGCCGCACACCTCTTTTTATTCAGAACTTCTATATCACCCCTGTAAAAGAGAATCAGCGGATGATCACCGGCAGTCAGCAGTCTCTGCGGGTAATTTTCTTCAGTGAAGAATACCGGATGAATATCAAATTCTGCTGATTTCTCAAGTGCGGATCTGGATTTTGAAAAAATTTTATCAGCCTCTCTGCAGTCTATGCTTTCCAGGGCCTCCAGCTGTCTGCCCTTGATGCCCGAAAATTTCCCGATCCTCTTCAAATCAATAAACCGGCAGAATCCTTCGACGCTGTCTTTGAAATCTTCATCTGCAGACGCATCGATGATTTTTTTCAGGGTTGCTTTTCCAACGCCTCTGATCATGCCCGCCGCTACAACAAGAGTTGCCGGTATATTCATATTCTGGTCCCCTTTTTTGTTAAAATCTGCCTGTTTTATATACAGTTCTGCCCATTGCAAGAAATTTATAGTGTTTACCAGCCCCTATCAGTTCGGTCATTTCCTGCATGGATTGTCCGGTTGTAACTATGTCATCAACAATAAGAACATTTGATCCTGCTGCCGCAGAGTCAAGCAGAAAATGAGATGTTGAACTCCCATTTCTGCAGCCGTTATGCTTCGGCGCTCTTGAGCCGATAAAACAAACACGATCATTCAGAAACTCCACATTAGACAATTGTGATTTTAACCGATTAATCAGCCGATCATATCTGTGCAGAGTTTTTTCCCGGCTTGATGCCGGTACGAGAAATATGCTCCAGGTTCCGTTGTTGATGCCGTCAATACTTAATATTCTGTCTGTAATTCTTTTAACAAGGTTATCAGTTGCAGCATTGACTATGCCGTCCTTAAAGCGCCATATGGATTCTCTGAACTCACAGGACTGTCTGCTGATTTGAGCCTTTGAATATCTGCTGCAGGGATAATAGTCTTCAAGATACTCCACAGTGCCGAACGGATAACGGGCGGTCTTGATGGAAAATGAATTTCTGGCGTTTAAAAATTTTAATAAGTCCATATCTTCTCCGTAATTAGTTTCTCAAACATGATGTGTTTCAATGGTTATCATGATACTCCACCGGCTGTGTGTGTCAGAATTTCAGCCGTGGCTGAAAAAAAATCTCACAGAAACTGCAGGTCTGAAAAATTATTTCGGATCAGACTTTACTGTGCTGTTAGACGGAACACCTGACTGAATCATCAGGACGGAAAGAAGGAAGCAAAACTGTGACCGGGATAAATATGAAAAGCGTACCGGTATTTTTTTGAAAAATTCAAAACTACTGAAATAATAAAGTGATATGCAAGGACTGAACGCGGACGCAATGCCCCCGGATATAGCTTTAACGGATGCTGAATTTCTGCGGATTCAGAGTGATATCTCAGGCAGAGAGAAAGAACTTTTGCAGTTCCGGCGGAATCACAGCTTCTGCTCTGAAACCGAAAAATTATTCATACCTAAAGAAAGCCGGTTCTTTAATACCATACTGATTTCATGCTCATTACCATTAATTGCTTACAGACATCAGATCCGTGTGACGTTATAAAATTCTGAAGCTCCTGCTCCCTGCTGTCAGAATTGAAAACCACGGCGGCATTGAATTAAAGGAGAAGCGTGAACTGTCAAACATAAGGAACCTGCAGAGGTTAAAAAAGGCGAGAGCATATGCGCAGCTCCTGCAGTCTATTTCCGGTGCTGATTTATCTGAACGATCTTTAAAAAATTCTGCAATCTTTAAGAATGATTTTCCGGTATACAGCATTCAGCGGCGAACAGTCCGTTTTTCTGTCATTCTCTGCAGCGGCTGATTTCTCACAGCAGACTTTAAGCTCATTTTCAATGAAACTGTTGATTAACGGTATTGCCGGAAACTTCTGTCCCTCCCCGGTTTTCACTTTCATCTCAAGAAGTTGATTTATGGAGGATCTCAGATCATCTGGCATATCCTGCTTCATAAGTTCAGCAAATTCAACCGGAGGCGGCTCATGGGTGTTATCAATATACCTTGCCGCAAGAAGCGGTCTTAGAGCATAAAAATATTTTTTGATGCTGACATCCTCCCTGTTGTTAAGATATGTCTGAAAGGTATTTTTTGCCAGACCACAGTAATGTCGAAGAGCCGCCTTTACAGAAAAATAGCTGCAGGCAGCTCTTCGAACAGTCTCCCATTCATCTGATGTCCGGTAGACAACAGGTGAATTGAGCCATTCAAAAAAAACCGCATTGCCCTTTGAAAGCTGTATCAGGGCCTTGCCCAGATCCCATCCGTTTATGTCGTATACCTCATCAAGCTGCCATTCAATAAAATCAGGAACTTCGTCAATGCGAAGATATTCTTCGGCAGATCTTGCATAAATAAAGCGCACATCATAATCACTGTCAGCAGACGCAAATCCCCATGCCCTGCTTCCAGATTCAACAGCATACAGGATCCGCACATTTTTGTCCTTTTCAACCTGGGACAGCCTTGCTTTGATTTCCTTTTTCATGTCCATTTTTAAAACCTTCCGGTAACTGCACAAAGATTTACATGCTCAACAAAGCGTCCGACCGCCCTCATATCCGGCTCATCCGGAAGTTTCGTATGCTTTACCGCCTCATTCAGCTTCCTTTCATACTCGTCAACAAGTGTAAAGAAATCCGCAGAATATGTCCCGTCTGACTTCATAAAATCTCCGCGTCTTATAGATAGAAGAACAGGCAGCTCATGCGTCCGGCGGGTGATAATCTCCCCTTTTTCAACAACGTCCTTTGCCATTATCAGCAGCCTTATAAGATGCATGGCGTGTTTGTTAAGATGATTTGCATCCTTTTTTCTGTTGCGGGAACCTAGCCTCTCGTATTCCTTCAGAACTCCCCTCAGCCGTCCGGAAAGATCAGCAAACTTTCTTAACGGATAGTGATGACAGACGGAATCAACAAAAATCTCTTGCTCCAGATCAGAATTATCAGATTTGTCGAGAAAAAGTCTTATGTCACACTGCAGCCGATCTGAATTATTCTCTCCACAGTTGAAATTATCAATGACTCTCTGCACGGAATTCATGATATGACGCTCCCTTTCAGCATGCGGCAGGGAATCCCGTGCCAGAGCATTCTGAAGTCTCCTCAGCTGATCACTTGCGTATCTGCCGAAGCTGCGCACCGCCCTCTTTGAAAGAAAAATTCCTGCATTGTTTATCAGCTCCTGTCCTAAATGAGACTTAATCAGATACTGATCCTCATCCAGACCCAGAATTTCACAGGTGTTGGGATTGCATTCGAGCAGAAGTCTGACCATTTTGTTAAAGCTGTAGATAACGGTGTCAGTCCTGTCATCAACATACTGTTCAAATTCAGTAAGTCCTATAAGATCAGACGGAAGATTAAGCGTTATTCCCCTGAAATCCACATCACTGCCGGCATTGTTTGTACCATAGGCATGGCTTCCTCCGAGTCCAAGAAGCATAATTCTCTCGCCTAATCTTTCATTTGTTCTGATGAAATCGTAATCAGGGGTATTCAGCAGCTCCAGAAAATCCATAACACTCTCCAGGTAAAATTTTTACTGAACTTTATTCGTCTTTGACAGCTGAGACAGCAGGAAGACATTATAATTTAAAGCCATGACAAGTTTATAAGTTTACGATGAAAATATTGAAAATAATTTTTAGCGGATGCTTTGAAAATAAAAAAAAGTTTGTGAAAAAAGCCGACCTCTCTTCAGATTCTGAAGTCTTGTGCTCCGTGCTGGCGAGGAGACCCGGGGCTTCAGCCGTGCGGAGTGTCGGAATCAGCTGATTATTCATATGACAGGGAATTGAGAACTCCGCTTCTTCAGCGGATCAGCCTATTCTGACGGTTTCCCGGCAGATAAGTCCGACAGCCGGCAGATTCATTCCTGAACTGTGTCAGATGTAATTTTGAGACAGAAATTTCCGAAGAGCATAAGAAGCTTTATCTGTTTTTCTGACGGAATGTATGCTGTGCAGACTTTCACCGGTCAGGAATGCAGCAAAACCGATGTCCTTTCATTGTCTTGTGAACAAACAGCTGAAAATCCCTGTTTTCTGATTAATTTCATGAAAAAAAGAGATGCTCACAGGCATCTCCATACTCAAAAAATCATCAAAGCTTAAAAAATTATTCTTCAGTTCCGTCTGAGGAAGCGTCATCCTGTCCGGTAGTCTGCGGACCGAGATGATGAACTCTGTTAGGGAGCATAACCTTGAGATACTTGGCCCAGCACCTCGTATTGAAATCCTCAACAACCTCAACATTGATGGTCTCTACTCTGTCTTCAATCTGCTTTCTGATAAGAGCAATCTGAGCGACGAAGGTTTTCTCCTCAGGAGTCTTAGGCTTTCTCTTACCCTCATAAAGCTCCGACATTGCCTGACCGCACTCCTCGAGAACAGTTGATTCTTTAATGGTAAAATATCCGCTACGTCTTAATCCTCTCGGAAATTTCTGATAGTTGTTAAAGTGCTTGTCTGAATTAAAACTCATCTTCTCTACCCTTTACTGAACCTTGACTGGCGGTTCAAATTCAAAAAAAACTATGTAATACTTAAACCACGACTTATAACAGCAATCCGCGGGACAGCCTGAAACCTGTGATTATGTATGAATGTGGTAATTATATTCTATTTTTACGGTTTTAAACAATGGTATTGCCGTTTCTTTACCTAATGCAGGCAAAAATGTTTTTTACGAAACCGACCGAAAATTCACATTGCTGTCTTAGGAAATAAAAAATAGTCCGGAAACTTCAGAAATATCCGTCAATATTTATCAGCGGTACAGATTGCTTAAACGCACTCCGGCTGTGAAATTTCTTCATTACGTGCTCCTCTGAAATTTTTTAGTATGAATATTTGCAGAGATTAGAGATGAATACCTGCGACTGCAGCAGACCGGCATTTCTGCCGCCGCTCATAATGAAAATTCAGAATACAGGCTCTCAGATCCGGTGTCTCAACTGAAAAAAAACAACTTCAGCGGGAACTACGAAGCTGTTGGCTGAAGTCGGAATATGATTCGCCTTTCCTATTAAGGCTGAGCTGCATGATTCACTTCATGCTACCACATTAACATGTTTTGAATGTATCTGTAGGCACTATCCATGCTTTCTAAAGAGAGTTTCAGAACCACTGAAATGTTTGTAATTATAGTTTCATTATTTAACATCGTCTTGTGATTTTTTCTGTTGGCTATCAGATATTTTGCTCCGCAGTATGGATCCGAAGGATAAGAGGAAAGATTTCCGAACCGTCTTAATTCGTATTTCATCATTTTATCCAACTCAGTGATATCTTGACCTTTGTTTAACCTGTCTTTTATCCAGGAAATTTGGAATGCAACAGCTAGCGGTTCAAGAACCTGACTGGCTATTTTGCGTGCATTCTTGCTGTACCAGTGTTTCACCGCCTCATTCTGCAATTTTGCCCATATCATCATTACCGTGTTTGCTCTAGACAGTTTACTGTTCGAGTTATATTTGGATTTTATAGACCTGCAGATATTAACAAACAGAACAGAGTCATCTAATTTGTCAAAAAGTGTTGATGTAAAATGCAGAGCATGGAAGAACTCATGAGCCAGCACTGACTCAAAAAGATGCAGTTCACTGACACTCTCCTTTTCGGCAACTTGTTTTATAGTCTCAGTATACATGACTATCTTCAAAGGGGATTCTGACGGACAAAACTCACCCAGACATAGATGCCAGCGCTCAATATTTTTGACTTTATCCACCCATTTCCGGATATCCTCCGGCATATTTTCCGGTAAATTGTCAAGCATGTTTTCCGGTAAATTGTCAAACCTGGAGCCGGCATATTCCTGCGGATCATCATTTCGTTCTTCATTGCTGTTTGGATCCCGTGATTCGCTGAATAAATCATCAGGAAATTCATAAGGATTATCTAAATCAATACTCCGGGACGGATCCTCGGGATCAATTTCACGAGGTTTGCTGTTTTCGGAACTTTTATTTAAGACATCATCGGCCAGTCTGTCAATATCATAAACATTTTCGGAATTTGGAAAAGAAACTTGTTTATCATTATGGCCGCCTTTCAGAGCATCGAGTATTTTCCCGATAAGGTCCGTCCAGTTACTGTCAGAGGAATATTCCCGCGCCAGCTCTTCTCCATCCTTAATAACCTGAGAAACTGGATATTCGCCGGTTTTGAAATATCTCTTCTCTCTCGAAAATTCGATTTTCAAACCATTTAAAGGCACATATCTGTAAAATTCATGCGTTAAACCATGAAGCATCATTTCTGAATGAAATAACTCTCCAAAGTAGTGTCTAATGCAATCAGGCGAGTTACTGAACTCTTCTTTTAATCGATGAATTAGCTCAAAATTATCATGATGATAAAAAAGACTTCTTAAATCAAAACTAAAAGTTTTTTTATAATCGATGTTGTTCAGATCAATACATGCATTTTTTCCCGAGTTTCCGCCGGCAGTTTTATTAATCTGCCGGTTCAAATATTTTCTTTTGATTTTGAAATATTTATTGCTGAAGTGTAATTCTTCAGCAGCAAGTCCGCTGGAGACAGCAAACCCGATTATTTTCTGAAAAAAACTGTCAAAATTAAACGTAGAAACAGATTTAGGCATATGTACAAAATCCCCATTTCAAAATAACACAAAGACAGACTGAGCCGAGCCGGCACTCAATAATTCAGCTTAAAACCTATAATTTGTCACATATAAAATCAATGAATCAAAATTATTCTATTTGATATTAGTTATAGGGTTATTTTTTTTATAAAACAAACACATAAGTATGTATCTGTGACAAATGTCATGTAATTTTTTCATAAATTGAACAGCTCCGGATCCTTGATCATAAGATAAATGCAAATCAGTAGGTGTATAACTGCAAACTTTTACAGTTTCTTTTCAATCAGCTTTCCGACACAACTTCAGCGAAAAAGCGATAACCGGAATTCTTTGAGAAAATTTTTCGCAATTATGAGAAAATGTTGACTGAGAACTGCTTGTTGAATAGTCTTTACTAATAACGGAGTTATATATGAAATTAAAATGCCTGATGTTTCTGTCCCTGCTGCTGCCTGCCTCTGAAGTTACGGCCGATGTATCCGGCGGAAAGGATGTATCAGACAGCAGTCCGAGAAGCTGTCAGCAGGAGGATGTGCGGCAGGAGCTTGCTGTAAAGTGCCAGGACAGCACCTTTCAAATCACTGTCAGAACAAATCCTTCCACAGGTTTTGACTGGTATTTCATAAATTACAGTCCTGAGCAGATTCAGCCTCTGGATGCACAGTACAGATCTGTTTATGACGATCCTGAAATCGTAGGTGCTCCAAGCACCGGTATCTACACCTCCAAGGTTCTAAAAACCGGAACAGTCAGTTTTGATTTCTGCTATATGCGAAACTGGGAGGGGGGAGAGGTGTCCCGCTGCTACAGATTTGAGTTAATATCGGATGAGGCAATGAATATTACCGGGTATACTCTTAAACCGCTTGAGAAAGCTGATATCAGACAGAAAAAATAGTGCTGAGCAGAATATTTTTCGACGAAAAACGTCTTTTGCACTGAGCTTTTTATAGCAGTCCCTTTAAAAAGAAGTTTCACGAAAAATAAACTGAATGCTTAAAATAAGTCAATGAATAGAACGCGGTATTCATAAATAAATATCAGATTGTAGTACAATCGAACACAAAAGCTTTCCGCCGCCGTTTTTTTTCTACGCGGTATAATATTTCGGAGTCCTGCTATGATCCTGTGGATAACCATATTCTTTGTTCTGGTGGCGGTTACATCAGTCTCCATAATCTATGTTTCCTGCGGAATTTATTCAGTAATAACAGAAATAAGAAAATCCTCAGTGTCACTTCCTCCTGATAAAACCGACCTCCGAAGACTTAAAGGACTTTCCCTGCTGTCATCCCTTGTTCTTTTTTCTGCGCTGGCTCTTCTGCTGCATATCATAAATGCTGTCATTATCTTTATGCACCTTGCATTCATATGGGCGCTTTGCAGTCTCACCATGCGACTGATGCGCCGAAAAGGTGCCGGATACATAAAACGACTTTCGGCTGTAACCGCCGCCGCCGTCACCCTGATTATTCTTTCCGCCGGCTGGTATCTTGATCACAATGTATGGAGAACGGAATACAGCCTTGTCACCCATAAGCAAATCAAACCGCTGAAAATAGTTATGTTTGCAGATTCGCATATAGGCACCACCTTCGATGCGGCTGGTTTTGCCGGGCATCTTGACCGAATGCAGAGGGAAAATCCCGATATGATTATCGTGGCGGGTGATTTCGTTGATGACTGTACCTTAAAGGATGAAATGATCGCATCTGTAAGAGCTCTGGGGAAAATTAAAACAAAATTCGGCATTTTCTTTGCCCATGGAAATCATGACAAGGGCTACTACGGCGATCAGTCAAGAGGATACAGCGTGACGGAAATGACGGATGAAATGAGAAGAAACGGAATTACTGTGCTGGAGGACGAAATCTCGCAGCTACCCGGAAATGTTGTAATAATCGGAAGAAGAGATCTCTCGGTTGAAAAGGAGCTTAAAAGCCGCCGCAGAACCCCGCAGGAGCTCCGTTACAGTATATCAGGAGACCCCTACACCGTGGTAATTGATCATCAGCCTTCGGACTACAGAAATCTTGCAGACGCAGGATTTGATCTTGTGCTCTCCGGTCATACCCACGGCGGACAGATTTTTCCTTTCAACAATGTAGGAAAATTTGCAGGAGTTCTCGATCTTGTCTATGGATACGCAAGACAGGACGGTACGGATTTTATAGTGACCTCGGGTATTTCAGACTGGGCTATAAAGTTCAAAACTGGAACATTTTCAGAGTACACTGTAATCAATATAACACCTGAATAATTTCATGAAGAGGAATACCTTCTTCATAAGTGAACATCAATAAACGGATATATCATGAAAAATAAAATCGCCTTTATTTCTCTTGGCTGCTGCAAAAACCTTGTTGATGCAGAAAGAATAATGACCGTACTCACCTGCAACGGCTACGAAATTGTACCGGACTGTGAAGATGCGGATCTTGTCATCATAAACACCTGCGGTTTTATCAATCCCTCCATCGACGAATCATTTGAAAGCATTTCTGAGACGCTTGAAACAGGGAAAAGGATTATCATCACCGGATGCCTCGGTACAAGAGCGGCATTCATCCGTGAAAACTTTCCATCGGAGCTTATTGCAGGAATAACAGGACCTCATGCCTATGACGAGGTTTTTGAACTTGTAAGAAAAAATCTTCCGCTGAAGCACAGCTCCATATTATATGCCGCCGATGTTCCAAATCCGGGGATCAAGCTTACTCCTCCTCATTATGCATATCTGAAAATTTCGGAAGGCTGCTCAAACAAATGCTCCTTCTGTGCAATACCGTTTCTCAGAGGACCTATGAAATCAAGGACAATTGATGATGTCATGGGCGAAACAGATCGCCTGATAGAAAACGGCGTAAGTGAAATAATGGTTGTGGCGCAGGATACTCTCGATTACGGCCGCGATCTTGATTTTGCAAAGGCTGTATATCAGGGAAAGGAGTATAAATCTGACTTTATGAGCCTGCTGGATTTTCTGTCACGCAAGGATATCTGGGTAAGACTTCACTACCTCTACCCTTATCCGCTGCTGAGAAAAATCATTCCATATCTTAAAGATACTGCAATTGTTCCGTATCTTGATATACCTATGCAGCATTCATCAGCGGACATTCTTAAAAGAATGCGCAGACCGGGAAACATACTCCGCATGACTGAAGATATTCTCAAATGGAGGGAGGAAGTCCCGGATTTATGCATAAGATCCAGTTTCATTGTGGGTTTTCCAGGTGAAACAGACAGAGATTTTGAAAATCTTCTTGATTTCATCAGGGAGGCAAGACTTCAGCGGGTTGGATGCTTCAAGTACAGTGATGTATACGGCGTTGCCGCAAATGCATTTGAAAATCAGATCCCGGAGGACGTGAAAGATGAGCGCTGGGATCAGTTCATGCAGGTTCAGCAGCAGATATCAGACGAGCTGATGGCGGAGAAAATCGGACAGGAAATGGATATTATCGTGGATGATACCGTATCTGATGATACGACAGTTATCTGCCGCAGCAAATATGATTCACCGGAAATCGACGGCAATGTATTTATTGAGAAAAACGAGCTTACAGAGGAGCTTGAACCGGGAGACATTATCAGAGTCAGGATCACAGACGCCGAGGAGTATGATCTTATTGCCGAACCGATTTTAGCAGATGAAATCGAATCTTCCTGACATTCTCCCCGTCAATGGCAGGTGATTCCTGCCGGCGCCCGCAGCAAGCAATGGGTTACTCTCTGCGGGTTCTTGTTGCTGATCTCTGGCGAGATTCTCTTTGTAGGCTCTGCGGCTATGTACAGGCATGATTTCTTTCACTTGATTAGTCAGGTTTGAAACGGCTGCGCCGTTTGCGCCTTATATCCGCGCCCTAAAGGATGCGGTTTACAGCACGATCAGATAAACAGCTTAAACGGCAAGCCACAGAGCCGGTCGAACGGCGGCACGGATATCATTTACACTGTCGCCACGCTTGATAATTTCACCGTTGTAATCAACAAAAGCTGCACTGTCGGCATAACCTCCTTGCGACCGCAGCCACCAGTAGCATAGTCCGTTATTAACCCATGCTCCCCGTTTTTGTGCATAACCAGTTGGTATGCAGCTTCTGTTTTCAGCACTGCCGAAATAATTTTCAGCCTCATCCGAGCTTAGAAGAAATACCTTATCCGCCGCACCACCGGATGTCTCAGTCGTCAGGATCCTGCTCTGTTCTCCGGGATCAAAGCATGATTCAATAAAGTCTTTATTCAGCCAGCTCCTTAGCGAACATGTGTCCCAGGATATACAATCATGACAGCAGTGGTACGGTCCGCTGTCCACAGCTTTATCCGCAATCAGCAGCATCCTGTTGTTTTCTTTAGCAAGCACCAGCCAGTGTACGGCGTCCTTCATCGTATTGTCATCAATGTAGTATCTTCCGAATTCAATTAATCCGCTTATAATAAATCCATTGCCCATCTTTATTCCGTCACATGTTTCTTCTCTGTTATGATTACTTGCCAATTATAATTCTTTTTCGCTGCTATAAGCCTGCACTTATGAGAAATCAGGTTATGATTTGCGTTTTTCTTCATTCACGCATACCATATATATGTGGGCTGTTCATTTTTCTAAGGAAATCGTGATGCGGACGACTGGTAAATCGACTCTTCTTCAGCTTCAGATCAAATTGCACAAGCGTGTGATATTGTCTGTGGCTTTAATGGCTGTTCTGACAACTTTCTGCTCCGTATTCCAGATTCCAAATCCGAACATGATCCTGGTAACAGGACTTGTTACATGCTCGGCTCTCTTCGGTTTTGGAGGGGGAATAGTGTCTGCGATTATCGCCCTTGTATACTCTCTCTATTTTTTTTCAATCGACCACAGTTTTGTGGAATTTACAGATCTTAATCTTCAAAAAATTTATGTGGTAGTATTCGGTATTGTGGTTAACATGGTTCTGGTCTGCTCTCTTAAACATGCGGAGCTTCGGGCCTTTAGAGAAATTAAAGAGCTTACAACTATGCTTCATCAGGAAAACCAGCAGCTTCAGAGTCTCTCCTTCTCCGATGCTCTTACCGGTGTTCAGAACCGCATGGCTCTTCGAAGAGATTATGATACATTTAACGGCCGTGAAGTAACAGTGATAATGATAGATCTGGACAGATTCAAAATCATCAACGATACCCTGGGTCACAAGGAGGGGGATCGCATTCTGAAGGAAACAGGTGCAATGCTGGCGAAAACCTTCGGCCGGGATCAGTGCTACCGCTACGGCGGAGATGAATTTATCATTATCATGGCTGAAATACCGGAAAGCAGATGCCGCGAACTGGTTGCGGAAATGATGACTGGACGGCCCGAAATCAAAACCAGAGACGGTGAAGTCTACGCTGAATACTCCGTAGGTTATGCCCACGAAAGAATCGCCGGAGATCGCAGTCTTCGCGATCTGTTTGCCGATGCAGATAAGAATATGTACGAGAACAAGCGATCAAAAAAAAGCAGGAAGGAATAAGATCCGCTTCACTCATCTGAAACCTGGCAAATCCACGACTTCCGGCGATCTGCAGTTTCTTATACTGAAGTATTCAGTTCACGATCCTCATCTTTTGTCCCTGTCAAACAAAAGTATTCTCAAAATTTCTGATACAGCTGTATTTATTAGTTTTCTGAATTCGAGAGGAAATTTGTTGCCACCCGAGTTTTACAGCAACCAACCTAAAAAAAGTGGGGTAAACCCAGACGTGACAAGGCTTCAGAGAATCTTGGATTTTTTATTTAGTTTGTGCGACAAACTGCCTTTTGGCTCATATAGGTCTCCT
>JAEEOK010000015.1 GCA_016284235.1 Succinivibrionaceae bacterium | reverse complement strand
ATAAAATAAAAAAAATAAGATCGTGCTATCACGGGAAATGTAGAGATAAGGATTTTGAGCGACGGAATATTGCTACCTTTCAGAAATAAAGGAGCTTTTCATAGGTACAGATTTCTCAATGATTGTGTTTAACCGAAACAGACATAATCAAGAGGTTGCACTTATCAGCGGACGGACAGACAATGAACGGTACTCATCTGAGAAAGTATGAGCAGGAAGACGAGGGAAAAATCCAAAAAACCTCAGGTATGGACATAGTCAGTATCTTTTGCTACCAGTATGGAATGCCTGTCAACATGCGGTTACGTAATGTAAAGAACCATGAAGCAGAAGCCATAAAGGAAATGATCGAGCAAACACCGGATGCGTACAGCAATACCATCATAAGTTTTGATGCACTGAATACTCATGACTTTGTACTGAACACCATTATCGACGCAAAGGCAGACTATTTTTGTGCAGTCAAAGCCAACCAGAAGAACGCTTTTGGCAGCATAAAGCGAGCATTTACAGGCAGGCAGTGGGAAGCAAACAAGTCACGGGCAATCACCGGCAGTTTTGACACAGAGGATGTAACCAACACCAACTGGACTGTCCGTACGGATGTAACAATTCTGCCGTTCGAGGTTATTGACAGCGACAAAACTATAAAAAAATTCAAGCATACAAAAACTGTTGTGAGATTTGAGACTCTGAAGAAGAATCTTACATCAGGAAATGAGTGTTATCGTGAGGTAAGGTACTTCATAACTTCACTTTCACATAGACGGAAACCTCAGGCAGGACAGGATTGTTTTCAGAGATGAAAAATCCGCTTTCTTCAGTGGTGCAATCAACAAAATTGTTATGAAAGCTCTGCTTCCTTATGTTGAAGAGCAGAAGTTTTTCAGCAGGCAGGGAACGGATTTTTCTGTGGGAGCCTCTCTTGTTCATACTGGACGCTGTGCAGGAATTGCAGCCAGTCTGCTGGCCGATAGTATTGGTATGGACATGCAGTTAATGTATCGCATTAAAGACTTTGAATTGAACACGGATACAGAGGGTAAGACACAGGATAATGTTCTCACCAGGTACATTTATCACACTGAAAAAGAACAGAAGACAGGTGATGAAAACGGAAATGCTGCCGATGAAACTGTTCCACACGGTCAGCAACTGAAAAAAGGATGGTCAGACTATGTTATGTGCAGGAATCTTGGTCTGCTGAAGATAGTACCAAAGGATGCTCAGGAATACGAAGAGCATGGAATAATATTCGGGAATTTTCGGTTGATCCTGATCAGCACAAACCTGGATGATGAGGATGCTTCACCATGCAACTTTGAGGATTATCTGGCATTCATCAATGATGAAAAGAGATCATTGTATTCTGCAGATCACCGATGTAGGTATAAATTTAGAGGTATCCAGGCTCATAATGATGAGGACGGATACATGGCGAAAAGCAGGCGGAAGAAGACCATAAATACACCGTCCGCAGAACGACAGGCCGCCTGAGAGCCTCGCACAAGGCCAATAAAACGAAGTCTCTAAAACCGCTGAAAGATAGGGATGGGGATCTATTGCTCAAATATTGTAAAACAGCAGTTCAGATCATGAAGAATTGGTAATTATGAGGGCTCTTCCCTAACGGGGGATTATAGTGACCCATATGGGGGTAGTTTCAAAAGATTCACATGTCAGTTATTGTCTTGAATCAAAAGTAGCTGGTTAAAAAATGATCAATGACTAACAATGAGGACAATATGGTCTGTCACCTAATGATGTTGCTTTCCTTTTAAGTATTAATTCTTTGAATGATTTAATTGGATCATCAATAGCAGTTTCAAGTTTTGATCCAGTAAGAATCATCAGGATTTCAGTCAGTTCATCTACATTAAGGTTTATAAGCATTTCTACTATCGGCTTTAACATTGTTTTCATATCATTCACCTTTATATTGTCTTCTATATATCATTATATTCAGCAAATATAAATTACATAGGAAACAATATAAGTTGTTTATGAAATTATGATCTAAATCACTGACAATTAGTATCTTTATGTCTTATTTGATTTGTTATGGAGTATTTATATAGATAATGTATATAAAATATCATGCATATAGAATATATTTATAAATCAAGAATAGCATGACAGTTTATATACATTTAATGATTATGGCGATTTTATGTTACTTTTCGACATCAACACTTTTCTAGAACAGAGCCATTTCAAAAAATGAAGAATTTTAAAATAAAAACAGTCATAGCGATTTTCCTTTGGTAGTTGTCTGTTTCATAAGGAGGAATCACTATTTAAACTCTCGAATTAATGAAAGTTTAAATGGGATCCGTTTTCCAACCAAATCAGTAAGGACATGATTTATGCTTGCTTCTTAACGACAAACATAAGTGAAACTAATGCAAAATTTCACTTTTACGAATTATGTGAATTTCAAACGGTTCGTTTTTTGTTAAGATCACGCTGATTCTAAAATTTTATCGATTTGCGGAATATTATTATGAGTTTTGTTGAAAAACTTTGGTACAGCAGAAACCCAGTTTCAATTTTCCTTTGGCCTTTTTCTCTGATGTTCAGAGGTATATCCTTTGTTCGTCGGATGTGTTACCGCACGGGAATATTTCGGGTATACACATCCAGAGTTCCCGTGATAGTGGTTGGAAATATTTCCGTAGGCGGAAACGGAAAAACTCCGATGGTTATCTATCTTGTTGAGAATCTTAGAAAACGGGGATACAATCCCGGTGTTGTAAGCCGCGGCTACGGCGGTCATGCATCATCATATCCCCACATCATCTCTGACAAATCATCTCCTCTTGAGTGCGGTGATGAGCCGTATCTGATTTATCAGCGTCTTAAGTGTTCTGTAGTTGTAGATCCCAAGCGAGAAAGAGCTGTGGAGGAGCTGGAGAGACTCGGTGCGGACATAATAATAAGTGATGATGGTCTTCAGCATTATTCCATGGGACGCTCTGTTGAACTAATCGTGGTTGATGGTTCCAGACGCTTCGGCAATGGTGCTGTGCTTCCCATGGGCCCTTTGAGAGAAGGAAAATGGCGTCTTGAAAAAGCGGATGCAGTGATCTGCAACGGAGAATGTCCGGGTAACGGCGAATATCGGATGACAGTGATACCTGATACTCCGGTCAGTGTCAGGGACTATGCCACGCCTCTTGCTGAAAAGGGCAGGGTAATTGCTGTAGCAGGCATCGGCAATCCTGAAAAATTCTTTACCCTTCTCAGGAATGAAGGGTATGATCTGGTAAAAGCAGTTCCTCTTGCGGATCATGCAAGATTTACAGAGGAAATGTTTGCTGAAATAATCGGTGACTGGAACGGAACTGTTATTATGACGGAGAAGGATGCAGCAAAGTGCAGAAATTTTGCTTCCGACAAATGCTATTTTCTACCGATTAATGCCGTTCTCCAGCCCGATATAGTGGATCTGATAACAAGTAAAATCAGCAGTAGAAAATAAAATGTCATTCCGGCGGTTTTGACCGCCGCAAGATTCAGATTTGGTGCAAAATATTTTTGGAGATTATATGTCGTTTGTTGTTATTATTCCGGCCCGTTACAGTTCTTCCAGACTTCCGGGAAAGCCGGTCAAGGATTTGTGCGGTAAAACAATGATCCAGCGAGTTGCGGAAAAGGCACTTGCTTCAGGGGCTTCATCTGTCTATGTTGCAACAGATTCGGAGCTTGTGTCCAATGCTGTCAATCTTGACGGGGTGGAGGTGGTTATGACTTCTGAAAGTCATAATTCCGGAACCGAGCGTCTGGCAGAGGTAGCTAAGATTAAAAATCTTCCTGACGATACAATAGTTGTTAATGTTCAGGGTGATGAGCCGCTGCTTCCGTCCGTGCTGATTAATCAGGTGGCGGATAATCTTGCTTCGAGCAGTGCACCGATGGCAACCCTGGCCGTTCCTATTGAAGATTATGATGAAATTTTCAATCCGAATGCCGTAAAGGTTATTTTTGATGAGAATGGCTATGCGATTTATTTCTCCAGAGCTCCGATTCCGTATGAGCGCGACAACTTCAAAGCCGGAGACGGAAAGTTTGAAAAGGTTCACTATCGCCATCTTGGAATATATGCATATCGTGCTGGATTTTTGAAGAAGTTTGTAGAATGGAATGCATCGGAGCTTGAGAACATAGAAAAGCTTGAGCAGCTGAGAGTGCTCAGCCACGGCGAGAAGATCAGTGTTGCTGTTGCGAGTATAACGCCGCCTGCAGGAATAGATACCCAGGAGGATCTGGAAAAAGTCGTTGCCTATCTGAAGGAACATCCGGAGGCTTAAACAACTTTTGAGGATACCCTGTTCTTGCCTAATAACAAACCTCATTCTGTCTGCAGAATGAGGTTTTCAAACAAAATCGTAAACAGAAAGTGCAACCGCACGGATTATGGATCTACATCCGGATCTGTGAGTACAATGTCTCTATCTGTTATTAGAATTGCTGAACCATAGGCTTTGACCGGTTTACCTCCTGCATCAAATTCTGTTGTGTATTTTATTCTGAACGGTACACGACCAGTGGTAAGCGGAATAACTGCTTCGATCTCACCAACACCGTCATCAATTTTTTTCATCAGCTTGCGATAAAAGTCCGCATAATCTGAAGGAAATATTCCAACCTCAATCAGAGGCTCAGGATAGTTCTTGATAAGAGGAGGCAGATTCAGATCGCGCATACAGCGGAAGCATGGACGCATCTCCTTGGTGTTTATATTGTATTCCCATGCATATATGTTTGAATGTTCGCTTGCTGCTCTGAAACGCTGATCACTGGCGTAAATTTCATTGAAAATTCTTTTTTCCTTCGTAATATTGCGCACCATAATGTAGAACAGATGTTTGTTTTCCATGATGCCAATCAGCTGTATGGAACTTCTTATGCAGATTTTATCCTCGCCGCAGCAGTCTGAAATATATGTACGCCAGGTTTCACATTCCTGCTCATCTTCAGTATCAATAGCGACTTTCAGCGTGTCCTTGTAAATTTTTATGTTGTCCTTGTCAAGATGAAACCAGGGATTCATGCTGATTACGTCCTTCTCGGTCTGGTTCATACCGATTTCTTTAAGATATTTGTTGTTTACTCTCAGAATTTCTGCGTGACCGTTTTTTATATCATAAAGCATGATTGCGGCACCGCCCACATAATTGCTGAATATGAGGGTTTCGAGGGATTCTGGACTCCAGAATCTTCCTGTATCAAGACGATCAATGAATCTGTTATGTGCGAATTCAGAATTGGAGCTTCTTTCTTTCCACAGACGTCTGAAATCTTCAGTTGGCAGGGGCTTTGAATAGTAAAAGCCCTGTATATATTCGCATCCGATGCTTAGCATGTAATCAGCCTGCTCTCTGGTTTCAACGCCTTCTGCAATGACCGGAGTGTTAAGCCATTTTGCCATATTTACAATGGAGCTGATGATTGTGCCGCCTCGTCCGCCTACCTGTCCTGAAAAGAATTTGAGATCAAGCTTGATTATGTCAACCTCAAGATCCTTCAGCACATTAAGCGAAGAATAACCGCTGCCGAAATCGTCCATTTCAACCAGATACCCAATTTCATGAAAGCGGTTGACAATTCTTATAATGTTTTCGCTTCCATCGACGGCTGAAGATTCTGTTATTTCAGCCCTGAGATACTTTACGGGAATGTCATACTGTGCCCTGATCTTTTCCATGGAATCAATGTAGTCAGGAAGCATGAGATCTTCGCGGGAAATATTAAACGACAGAGGAATACAGTTTTCCTGTGTATCAAGGCATTTCCTCTGAAATGCGCAAACTTTGTCAAAAACATAAAGATCCAGTGCCGGAATTTTTTTTGTTTCTTCAAAGACTGGAATAAAATCTGCCGGTGACTGCATACCGTTTTCTGGGTGGATCCAGCGAACCAGAGCTTCTCCCCCTATCAGCTCTTTGG
This sequence comes from Succinivibrionaceae bacterium, assembly GCA_016284235.1. Classification (GTDB taxonomy): domain Bacteria; phylum Pseudomonadota; class Gammaproteobacteria; order Enterobacterales; family Succinivibrionaceae; genus UBA2804. The sequence goes on along the minus strand of JAEEOK010000015.1, from coordinate 27,777 downwards.
TTGAATGGTTAAACTGAGGCTGAATATATATTACAAACTGTTTTTCTTCTAAAGCTCTTGGTATGGCGTCAATAATTTCCTGTTTTGTCATTCTCATAGTCGTTTTCGCCAGTAAAATAATTTTATCTAGGGATCCGGAAAATTCCGGTCCTGTACTGCTTATGTATTCTCGATGGATGGTCTCAGCAGAATCATCATTAATTTTATGTATTTGATTCTGACAACCCTTTTTAAAAGTATACGATCCTGATATGTTTTCTCCCCGTTATTTTTTGTTTCTCTTTGAACCATATCAATTATTTTTTTTATTTGAGATAGAAAAAAAACGGTATAAACTTTTTTTTCGCAAAATATCCGGTTTAACTGGTGTTCACACATGAGGCTTTCTGTGCTGCTCCGTTCGTTTGAATTCGACATCCCGCAGTTAAAACCGGCTATTCCGTGATCTGTAATCCGATCGCTTTTAAGCAGAATAACGGAATATTTTTCCAAGGGTTTCTACAGCTGTTTGTTGATTTATTTCAAATATGCTGAACTCTTTGACCAGGAACAATTATTTGCAAGGGTTCAGAATTATCCTCGCCGCTATAGTGTCATCCTCTATCCTATTGATACTCAAGGATTTGTGTACGCATAGTTACCTGTATTACATCTGAAATGCATTTTTTACCTGCGGAAACACTCCGGACCAGAGTTCAGCGTCTAGTCAGCGACGTTCAACTGGAATCTATAAAGAACCGCAAAAATAACTGCGAAATGTCAGATGAACGGATATGAAAGATGCGATTTTAAATGGCACATACGGATTTGTCTTCATGGATGATTTCCGCCTCTTTATATCCTGGGGAAGTTGGTTCTGTTTTTCACTGACATATTGGCTGTGGGCATCCGGTATTTTCCGTGCCTTTTTTCCTAAGAAACACAGGGATACAACAAAAAAAATGACCGTGATTAGGAAATCACGGTCTTTGTATGGTATTTTTTGAAAATATGCTGTTATCTTTCGCTTATTGGCTTTACAGATCTGGTTGGGAAACCGGTGTAGAGCTGGCGAGGTCTTACAATCTTGCTGGAAGGATCCTCCTGCATTTCGCACCAGTGGGATATCCAGCCTATGGTTCTTGCCACAGCAAAAATTACTGTAAACATGCTTGTAGGAATTCCTATGGCATTCAGAATTATGCCGGAATAGAAATCAACATTCGGATAGAGTTTTCTTTCTATAAAATACGGATCTTCAAGAGCTATGCGCTCAAGTTCCATGGCCACATCAAGAAGAGGATGATCAGTTATGTTGAGCTCTTTGAGAACCTCGTGGCATGTGTCACGCATTACAGTAGCACGCGGATCGTAGTTTTTGTAGACTCTGTGACCAAAACCCATTAGTCTGAAAGGATCATTCTTGTCCTTGGCTTTGGCTATATACTTAGGAATGTTCTTTACTGATCCTATTGTTTCCATCATCCTCAGGCATGCCTCGTTTGCGCCGCCGTGTGCAGGTCCCCACAGTGCCGCAATACCGGCTGCAATGCATGCATACGGATTTGCTCCTGTGGATCCGGCGAAACGTACAGATGATGTTGAAGCATTCTGCTCATGATCCGCGTGAAGTATAAATATGCGATCCATTGCCTTTTCGATTATAGGATTGACAACGTAAGGTTCACACGGGGTTGCAAACATCATGTGGAGAAAGTTTCCGGTGAAGCTCAGGTGATTCTGCGGATACATGAACGGTTCACCTTCGGAATATTTGTATGCCATTGCCGCAAGGGTAGGTATCTTCGCAAGAAGCCGGATTGCAACAAGCTCTCTGTCGCGAGGATTGTTGTTGTTGATTTCGTCGTGATAGAAGGCCGAGAGTGCACCTGCTATACCGCACATGATAGCCATAGGGTGCGAATCGCGACGGAATGCCTGGAACAGTTTAGGGAGCTGTTCGTGCACCATGGTATTGTATCTGATTTTAGATTTGAATTTCTCCAGCTGTTCCTTGTTAGGAAGCTCCTTGTAGAGAAGCAGGTAGCACACCTCAAGGTAGCTGGTCTTCATTGCCAGCTCGTAAATCGGATATCCGCGGTGCAGAAGTATTCCTTTTTCGCCGTCTATAAAGGTTATCTTTGACTGACAGGAGGCGGTGGACAGGAAACCGGGATCATAGGTGAAATAACCATGCGAACCTAGCTGTTTTACATCGATTACATCGTGTCCCTCTGTACCGGATAAAATAGGCAGCTCGATAGGCTCCTCCCCTGGAATGTGGAGTACAGCAATTCTCTTAACGGTTGCCTTGCCTTCTTGAGCCTTTACATTTGTATTTTTGTCTTCCATCGTATCTCTCTAGTTAGAAACAAAGCATGAGGCATGATGCCTAATGCAACCTGTAAATTATAGTAGAAAACGGGCGTGTTTTGCAATTATGCGCATTTTTTCGTCTGAAAAGCATGGGAAGAATGCTGCTTCTTCTGTAAAACAATATGTGATCTTGGTATAATAATTTGTTGTTTTTGGAAAGGGTGCCCTAACGGCATCCTGCTTTTTTTATTTAACAAGTGCAGCGTCGGCAATGCTGATTCTGCGTGTAGGATAACTGATAATGAATCTTCATGAATATCAGGCTAAGTCTCTTTTTGCCAAATACGAGCTTCCTGTTCCCCGGGGGTGTGTAGCCTCGACTGCTGAAGGCGCCGCCAGATGCTTTGAAGAAATTGCGGTCGGCGGCAGGGCGGTTGCCAAGTGTCAGATTCATGCTGGCGGCCGCGGCAAGGCCGGAGGGGTTGCTGTGGTCAATTCAAAAGATGAGGCCAGAAATTTTGCAACAAAATGGCTTGGATCGCATCTTGTGACATTTCAGACCAATTCAAAGGGTCAGCCGGTAAACCGCATTCTTTTTGAGGAGTGTCAGAAGCCTGTAAGGGAGCTTTATCTCGGTGCGACAATCGATCGCAGCATTGGAAGGGTTGTGATCATGGCATCCACAAAGGGTGGCATGGAGATTGAAAAGGTTGCAGCCGAGACGCCTGAGCTTATTTTCAAGGAGATTATTGATCCGACCAACGGTGCACAGCCTTATCAGGGAAGAGAGCTCGCGTTTAAGCTGGGTCTTAAGGGTGAATTATTCAAGCAGTTTGTGGCTCTTTTTATCAGATTCTGCAAAATGTATCATGAATGCGACTGTTCGCTGATGGAGGTTAACCCTCTGGTTATTACCGAGGACGGCAGACTCCTGTGTCTTGATGCAAAGATGAATGTTGATAACAATGCACTGTACAGACAGCCTGAAATCAAGGATATGAGGGATTTCAGTCAGGAGCCTGAGATAGAGGCAAGAGCCATGAGCAACAATCTCAATTATGTTGCACTGGATGGAAACATTGGATGCATGGTTAACGGTGCGGGACTTGCCATGGGAACAATGGATCTTATCAAGCTTCATGGCGGTGAACCTGCGAATTTCCTTGACGTAGGCGGCAGTGCTACCAAGGACAGAGTTGTAAAAGCATTTGAAATTATTCTCTCTGATCCGAAGGTCGAGGTGATTTTTGTAAATATCTTCGGCGGCATTGTACGCTGTGATCTGATAGCTGACGGCATTATCGGTGCAGCCGAGGAGGTCGGTATAAAGATCCCTGTTGTAGTCCGTCTCGAAGGTAACGGTGCGGATAGGGGTCGGGAGCTTTTGTCAGGCAGCGGTTTTAACATAACCGCCTGCAATGATTTGACAGAGGCTGTTAAGGCTGCAGTGGCTGCGGTTAAGGAGTAGTTGCGGTGAGTATTTTAATTAACAAGGATACCAGAGTCATCTGTCAGGGTTTTACAGGTTCCCAGGGGACCCTGCACTCTGAACAGGCTATAGCCTACGGCACAAAACTTGTTGGCGGCGTTACTCCGGGCAAGGGCGGGATGATTCATCTTGATCGTCCTGTTTTCAATACGGTAAGAGAGGCTGTTGATGCAACAGGAGCCACAGCTTCATCGGTTTTTATTCCGGCCCAGTTCTGCAAGGACGCAATTCTTGAGGCTGTTGATGCCGGAATCAAACTGATTGTGGTGATTACTGAAGGAATTCCTACACTGGATATGCTGAATATCAGGCCTGTGCTTAAGTCTGCGGGAGTGCGGCTAATCGGACCTAACTGTCCCGGAGTTGTGACTTCCGGCGAGTGCAAAATAGGAATTATGCCGGGTTACATTCATAAGAAGGGCAGGGTAGGTATAGTTTCAAGATCCGGAACTCTTACCTATGAGGCCATCAAGCAGACTACCGACTGCGGTTTCGGACAGACGACATGTGTCGGTATTGGCGGAGATCCGATCCCTGGAACAGATTTTATTGATGTACTCGAACTTTTTGAAAACGATCCTGAAACCGAAGCTATTGTTATGATCGGTGAGATAGGTGGAAATGCGGAGGAAAGAGCTGCAGAGTATATCAAGGCTCATGTTACCAAGCCGGTGGTGTCTTATATTGCTGGTGTTACGGCTCCGAAGGGCAAACGCATGGGGCATGCCGGTGCCATCATATCAGGCGGTAAGGGCACGGCAAAAGAAAAGTATGCGGCCCTTGAAGCAGCCGGCGTTCTTACCGTCAAATCCATTGCAGACATAGGAAGAGGAGTTCAGGAGGCAACAGGCTGGCAGTTGAATTGATTTCTTCGGCTGAGTCTTTTTCTCCAATCAATAAAACGGCTCTGTTAAGGAATACTGCTGATCCAGGAATCGGCATGATACATCATAAAGTTATCTGGACTGAAAATTTTTATTTTTTTGTTCAAAATATAATTACTTTATGAAATGTATTGCGTTTCAGCGGTATCAAAACTTTTACAGAGCCGAATTTTATTTCAGCCTTTTCTCAGCAGCGGTACATTCCTTTTACAGAAGCATGTACCATATGAAAGAACTGCTTTAACATCGTTTCTTTTGATATACGGATCGGCTTATTTCTTTTGAATTATCTGCTCAACGGCATTCTCTGCTATCAAAAACTTGTCTTCATTTTTATCAGAAGTCTGTTTCAGTTCCACAATTACGAGGCTATGTTAAAGAAAAGTATTGATCTTGACTTAAACTTGTAATGAGTAATCACAATTAAGGTGTTTTGATGTAAAAATCAAAGCACTGTTAACTATGAACTTCATTTCCCTGTAGTAGCTGTTATTCAGGATCAAGCGCCAGAAAATCATAGAAGGCGGACAAGGTGAGTGTTTTTCCGAAACGTCGAGGTCTGGTAATGAGCATGATCTTTGAAGTGATTTCCTCAAAAAATATTTTTATAAATTTGGTTTTATCGACATAGTAACTGTTGGTTTCAATTAATTCGTGGAACAATTCCGCTCCAATAGCTATGGACTTCAACATCCTATTCCACGCCTGAAACAGACTGTTTTCATTAAAAATGCATTTCACCGGTCCGCAGTTCATAAAATGTCTGAAATGCAGAAATGCTCTATCATCTTTATTATCCCCCACCCGGTTCAGTCGTCAATTTGCCAATACCTTGCTTTTTGACAAGAATAGAATCATAAATTATCCACCAGTAACCCGAAATATCTGTATTCACCTGGAGGGTATCTTGGTGGGTGATTTAGCAGTAGTGTTTATAAAAAAGGCAGTCTAAATGGAAGACTGCCTTTGCCTTGAAAAACTGTAAATTTTGGTCAGTTTTGATCAGGAAAAATTATTATCGGTTAGATTTGCATTCTTTGCTGCATGTTTCTCTATGCCGAAGAATTCTGTACCTGAGTTAAAAACTGATCCCGTTTTTTCTGATCATTAATTTATTTCCGGTTATTTTTTTCGTGTAAACTTCTGTCCCTCATATACTCTCACCGGATTTCCCCGCTGCAGTTGGTAGTGAACAATCCATGCACTGCTTTTCTGGTTTGCGACAGCGTCCGACTTGCGCTGCTCCAGAATACTTTTTAGCTTTCTCATGGCGTCTCTGCGGTTTAGTTCCTGTGTTCTTTCAGCTGTTGAAGTAACAACTATGCCTGTCGGCAGGTGTGTAAGTCTTACACCTGTCTCCACCTTGTTGACGTTCTGACCGCCGTTTCCTCCTGCATGAAACCTTTCAAAGCGTATGTCACCCTCCTCCTGTATTTTTTCCGCTTCTGGAATTATGCGGACATCTATAAACCAGTTTTTTCTTTTATGGTGCGGACGGAATGGACTCTGGCAGATCCACTGTACAGTTCCTTCAAGGTCAGAAAGATCCTCTGAGGTTTCCAGAATTGCTGAGCAAAGACAGTTCCTGTACTGCCCATCATGTGATTCAACAAGAGTTATGCTGCTGTGTTCCTTCATTATACTTTCCACGAATTTTGCCACTGCCATCTCGCATTCTGCAGGTCCCTGGCCGGAGCTGATTTGTATTAGCATTGTGTTTTCTCCTTAATCCTCTGATCCTGCCTTGAAGGAATACAGAGGTTTTAGAATTTTCTGTATTTTTACCGTCTCTGAAACTGATGTAAGAATGTCGGATATCCCTCTGTATGCACCCGGAGCTTCGTCAAGAGTGCTCTGACTTATGCATTTTGTGTGGATCCCGTCCATCTGCTCCTTGAAGTTCTTCAGTGTTATATGATTTTTTACATCTGAGCGCTTCATAATTCTCCCGGATCCGTGTGGTGCCGAGCAGTTCCATTCCGGATTGCCAAGTCCTGTAGCGATGATAATTCCGTCCCGCATATTAATCGGGATAGCAACAGTTTCTCCTGCTTTTGCGGATATTGCTCCTTTTCTGATCATCGGAGCTTTGAATGTTTCCAGGATCTGATTATCAAAATCTATATAATTGTGGCTGCATGATGTCAGTATCTCCCCCTTCCATTTCATACCTTTCATTATTTCGTTCAGAATTATTTCTCTGTTCAGTGCTGCGAAATTCTGAACTATTGAAATATCATTCAGATAATCATTCTGCAGTTCACCTTCAACCCAGGTGAACTCGTATGGTACATCTATACCCAGGATCTTGAGCTTTTTCTGACCTGCATTCATGTAATGTTCAAAGATCTCCTTTCCAAGATGCCTGCTTCCCGTGTGCACAGTAAGGTACATCTCGCCGTCACACTCGTCGATTTCGATGAAGTGATTTCCTCCCCCAAGAGTTCCAAGGGACAGATCTGCCTTTTGTTTGCGGATATGTCGTGAACATGCAAGAGCGGAGTAGTTGAAGTTTCCGGCAAAAACTGAAATTTTTCTTCTTAATGCTGAACCGGCCGGTACCTGGTCGCGAATAACAGTATCAAGCCTGTTCCAGTCGGCTTTTCCTTTGGTTATGTGCATTATGCTTATTCCGCAGCCTATATCTACTCCTACAAGAATTGGCATGATTAATTTCCCAGCTGTGGCGGTAAAACCGATAGGACATACCCTGCCTGCGTGAACGTCAGGCATTATGCGGATCCTGGAATCTTGAAGAGCTTCCGTGCAGCACAGTTTTTCGATTTGACTTACGGCATAGCTGTCAATTTCAGTTTCAGTATTTGCCGCTGTATATATAATTGCGGTATTTTGAGTTCCGCTTATCGTTCTCATTTAATTACCTTTATTTTGGGCACTGCAATCCCTGTGAATGCGATGAAACAGATCCAAATGATCAGGCACAGTACGGGTGATCGCAGAAAATATTTAAAACAGATATGTAATAAAGCGATGACAGGCGGTTATATGAAGGAAAAGATCAGATCCACTTCTGAACGACAGTGTTTCTTAATCAAGAATTGGCAGAAGTATGGTATTCTGAAGTATAAAGGCAGGATCAGTTATTGGCCAGATTGTCATGCAAGGGATGACGACATTCTGGATGTCTGGTGAACATTTTGACTTTACACTCTTCCTTCTGTTAACAGTCTGTTCTCAGATAATGTGGTGATTCGCATAATATTTCCTCCCGTAATGACGTTTAACAATAGATTTTCACAAATATTCACTTGATGATACTATTAAAATACGTGTCTGACAATACTTTTGAGTATGGATTTGGTATAAAATGTGAGAAAAACTTCCGGGAAAAACAAAGAATTCAGAAAAAGAACAAGGTCTAAATCGGTTAGGAGTTCAAATTTATAAAAAACAAAGAACAATAAATTTGAAACTCTTTGTTTTTAAACCGATTTAAGAACCTTGTTTATTTTAGCCGATTAATTAGAACTCGGCATTTCTAGGTGTGCGAGGGAATGGAATTACGTCTCTGACGTTACCCATGCCGGTTACATACACTACCAGACGTTCAAAACCAAGACCGAAACCTGAATGAGGCACAGAACCGTATCTTCTCAGATCGCGATACCACCAGTATGCCTTAGGATCCAGATGCAGTTCCTCCATGCGTTTGTCAAGAAGATCCAGACGATCCTCACGCTGTGAGCCGCCAATGATTTCTCCTATGCCCGGCGCCAGAACATCCATTGCAGCCACCGTTTTGCCGTCATCATTAAGCTTCATGTAGAACGCCTTGATGTCTTTAGGATAGTTTTTGACAACTACAGGAGATTTAAAGTGCTCTTCAGCAAGATATCTTTCGTGTTCAGACTGAAGATCTGTTCCCCAGTCCACAGGAAACTCAAATTTCTTTCCGCAGTTTTTAAGAATTTCCACAGCGTCGGTATAATCAATCTGTGCAAAGTCCGAATTAACAAATCTCTGGAGACGGTTGATAACATCCTTGTCGATGCGCTGTGCAAAGAATTCAAGATCATCCATACGCTCTTCGAGAACCGCCCTGAAGACGAATTTGAGCATTCTTTCAGCAAGTCCTGCACAGTCGTTGAGATCATAGAAAGCAACTTCAGGTTCAATCATCCAGAATTCAGCCAGATGGCGTGTTGTATTGGAGTTCTCGGCTCTGAAAGTAGGGCCGAAGGTGTAGACCTTTGAAAGAGCACAGGCATATGTTTCTGCACAGAGCTGACCGGATACGGTCATAAAAGCTTCCTTGCCAAAGAAATCCTTGTCGTAATCAATTTTTCCGTCCGGTGTTCTAGGAGGATTTTCCATATCCAGAGTCGTAACTCTGAACATTTCACCGGCGCCTTCACAGTCTGATGCAGTGATAAGCGGGGTTGCAACCCACATAAATCCTTCAGACTGGAAGAAACGGTGGATTGCCTGAGCCAGACAGTTTCTGACTCTCATTACGGCTCCGATGATATTTGTTCTTGGGCGCAGATGTGCATGCTCACGAAGATATTCCACCGTGTGGCGCTTTGGTGACATAGGATAGGAATTAGGATCTTCAACCCAGCCCACTATTTCAACATCGGTAGCTTTTACTTCAAACGCCTGACCGCTTCCCTCAGAAGCTGTAAGTTCACCAGTTACAGAAACTGAACAGCCGGTGGTGAGACGGAGAACATCGTTGTAATTATTCAGGGTGTTTGGAACTACAGCCTGAATCGGATTGAAGCAGGAGCCGTCGCTGATGGCTAGAAATGAAATTCCTGCCTTAGAATCTCTGCGTGTACGGATCCAGCCACGGACTGTAACTGTTTCACCTACTGTGATTTTTTTGTCTATTAGCACATCCTTTACTGATGCGATGCTCATTTATACTCTCCAATGATTTGCAATTGCCTTTTAAATTATTGTGTATGACAGAATTTTAACTGTCGCGGAAAACTACTGCAGTTTCATACTGATGACGCTGTCTGATACTGGTTGTTTGCGGTTTGCAGTGCCGAATTATCTGTTTACAGAATCAGCCACAATCTGATTTATCATCTGTCTGAATACATCAAAACCGCGTGTATTATACTCCATGCGGCAGATAAAACCCATGTTTTTAACATCCGCAAATGAGAAGAGACAAGACAGGCTGATGGAGAATGAAATTTTGGTCTGTTTTTAGCACTCTCCGGGAGATGACAGGATCCTAAAATCAAACTGGATGTTTTTCAACACTCGCAGGAGCAATTGCTGTACGTGCTTTTAACAGATGTTATTCTGCGCTGATTCGAAGCATCTGAAAGTAATGCCCGAGTCTGACATTCGGAGAAACAACCGAAAAATTCTCAGATGGAGCTGTCAGGGGGGTATGATTCCTGCCGCAGGATCACAACCATCCTTTTTTCTTGAAAAACAGGTAGGTTGCAAAGGCTGAAATTATCATCATAGTTATGGAGAACGGATAGCCGTAAAGCCATTCAAGTTCAGGAATATGCTGAAAGTTCATTCCGTATATTGATGCAATCCATGTTGGAGGCATGAACACAACAGCTGCTACGGAAAAAATCTTGATTATGCTGTTCTGCTGCAGACCGGTAACACCCATTGCAGCTTCAAGCTGGAAATTGATTTTGTCAAATAAAAACTGGGTATGGGGAAGCAGGGATTCAATATCTGAAAGTACTTCTTCAATTTCATTCCTCGCATTCGGTTCTATCTGATTTGAATACACCTTGAGGACATATCTGAGCGCTCTTCTGGTATCGCCCAGGGCAAGATGAATCTGGGTATTTGTCTGCTCCTGAAAAATAAGCTCTCTGAGCATTCCCTGTATCTCTTCGCCGTTGAGAACCTGATCGGAAGTTTCCTCCAGTGCTCCGTACCCGTCCTCGATAAGATCTGACAGATATTCGACTTTAAGATCCTGAAGCTCAAGAAGAATATCCAGGGCATTGTGTATTTCGATCTGATTGTGGCGCATGTAGTGGCGAAGCAGTCTTACGACACCAATGTCTTCCTCACGGAATGAAAGCAGGATGCCGTCGCGCAGAGTGAAGGATACGTTTACACCTCGGGTTTCGTTACCTATGCGCTGAGGAAAGAGAGAAAGAATATGCACGCCTTCCTTATCCTGATAGAAACGTGAGGATGCTTCGATATCATCAAGCTCTTCCTCTTCCGGTACGTCACTGATGAACAGATTTTTGAGCCATAGTCTTTCATCATCGTCCGGGGCGTATGCATCAAGCCATATAACATGCTCCGGAAGCGTATCGCTGGAGTTGAGCTGTATCACGTCTATCACGTTATTTTCCAACAGATATGCTGTGATCATGCTGCCTCCTTTTATCTTCCGGTTTGCTGCGATTAAATACCGAGGTGAGTATATCACATAGATGGTATGTTTTACACTGTGCTGCTTTGAAGTATGAGTCCGACGTCGATATTTGATGCAGCCTGAGTGTATCTGATTCAATCAGAACTTTATGCTGTCTGTTTTTTTGAACTGTCTGTCAATTTTTGCCGATGCTTCATTTTAGGGCAGACTGCAGCTCTTTTACAGGCTGAGATATCGTGAGGAAACATTTCAGTTAAAAGTCTCGTGGGGATTTCAAGGGATGATCCTGTATAATATGGCGGCAGGGGTTTGCAGCCTGGTAATTTTGTTTTTTAATCCGCCGGTTCCGCGGTTTAATGCCGTGAAGTAATGCAGAGTATGGTTTTACCGGTGCTTGTCTGTGGTTTATTATTCTGCTATCTGCCTGCGGCGGCAAAGTGCTGCGATCTGTTGTCTAGACAGGAACTGAATGCAGAGCCAGATAGTTTAATACTTTATAATGTTAATTTTTTAAGGTTTGAAATTGTAATACTTAATAAGTTATTCTAAAATCATTATAAATTGTAATTTTATTAAGTTTAAAAGAAAGCAAAAATCCTTTTGACAGGATTTTACCCGATTTAAAAAAAGTAAATGAAGAGGATATGTTTTGATATGAGTAAAGTTATTAAACCTCATGGATATGAACAACTGCTGGATGTAAGGCAGACAGAACAGGGTATTAAGAGGATCAAGGACTTTTTTCAGGCTAATCTGTCTACCGAACTCCGTCTTCGCCGTGTTACCGCACCATTGTTTGTTCTTCGCGGTCTCGGTATCAACGATGATTTGAACGGAGTTGAGCGTCCGGTGTCATTTCCTATAAAGGATCTGAATGATTCTGTTGCAGAAGTTGTTCATTCTTTAGCTAAATGGAAGCGTCTGACTCTCGGTGAATATCACATTGAGCCCGGTTACGGCATATACACTGATATGAACGCCATCAGAGCAGATGAGGAACTTGATAACCTTCATTCTCTTTATGTGGATCAGTGGGACTGGGAGGCTGTGATTACAGCTGAGCAGCGTACAGTTGCCTATCTGAAGAATGTCGTGGAGCGTATCTACGCAGCCATCCGCCGCACTGAATATCTTACCTGTGAAACATATCCGCAGCTGAAGCCGTTTCTTCCTGAAAAAATTACATTTATTCACAGTGAAGATCTTCTGAAAATGTATCCGAACCTTTCTCCTAAGGAGCGTGAGGATGAGATTTGCAAAAAATACGGTGCAGTTTTCCTGATGGGTATCGGCGGCCGTCTCAGCAATGGAGAAAAGCATGATGGTCGCGCTCCTGATTATGATGACTGGTCAAGCAAGGGAGAAAACGGTCAGATAGGACTTAACGGTGACATACTAATTTGGTATCCTATTCTAAACCGCTCCTTTGAACTTTCATCCATGGGTATACGTGTAGATCGTGAAGCTCTCCTCAGACAGCTGGAAATTGAAGGCAAGGAGGAACGTAAAGAATTGTATTTTCATAAAAAACTGCTGAATAATGATCTTCCTCTCAGTATTGGCGGAGGCATCGGTCAGAGCCGTCTGTGTATGGTTCTTCTGCATAAGGGGCACATAGGTGAGATTCAGGCAAGCATATGGCCTGAAGAGATGCGCCGCGAGTGCAGTGAACTTGGAATGCATCTTATTTAGCCTTTCTTTTTTTGGTTAATTGATGAATTTTAAATCAGCTACATTTTTATTCTTCTGGCTGCTGTCATCATCAATGGTGACGGCAGCTGATGATTTTGAAGAATATGATCGTGAACTTCCGATGAAGTATGATCATGTCAAGGTGGAAATCGATCAGGATATCAGAAATTCCCCGTACCATATTGATTCTTCTGTTGACGGACTGGGAGACGTTATTCTTGATAAGGCTCCAGACGGTGACAGCGGCATTAAGGCTCTTTCCAAACTCTCCATTGATGTGGACTGGCAGATAAGTGCAGAGCAGAGGACGCATATGTGCTACCTCCACGGAGTGAAGATTATCAACAGAACTGTATTTACGCTGCCTTTATGGGACTTTCCTGAGGACACATCCCAGACTGATATGGAGAAATGGGATTCTTTTATAGAGTCAGCCAATATGTATCAGGCCGAGAATCGAAAAATTATCCTCAGGCATCTCGATAATTTCAAAACGGAACTGGAGAATATCCGTCCCACAAGAAAGTGCGACGAGCTAAGAAAGAAAATCAATGATATGGGAGGGGCTCATCTGCAGGCTTCGGCAAACGAAATCAATGCCCTTGCTCTTGAAACCAATTACGGAAAAGACTATAAGAGTCTTGATTATCCTGATTTCTATTCTAATCGTCCTGAACAGATGTCAGAAACCGTGACAGAAGAAACAGCAAAAAATAATGAAGCCAAAGACAGCCGCGGAAAAGTAAATCGTTCAGATAGGAAAAGAAAGTGAATTTTGCATCTGCGTGCTGGTGCATTTGAAACTGATGCTGTCCTGAATGCAATGTTTCGGGACATATCTGATTTGGATGGGAGCCAGTGGTGCATTTTGCTTATTTTCTTTTCGTGTTTAGGATGATTTAATCCATCCTCTGCACATTTCTTTTTTCCGGCCGAATCCCGGTACTTTTTTTATTTCAAATCCTGCTGCGGCAAGTCCGCGTCTTACAGTGCCCGAGACAGTATATGTTGCGAGTGTACAGTCAGGAGCTGCTGTTGTTTTCATTGTCGAAAAAAGTTCATCTGTCCAGAGATCCGGATTGCAGGAAGGTGAGTATCCGTCGAGAAACCAAGCATTGATGCTTTTCTTGAAAATTACGGAAAAATCTGCAAGATGCGAGCTGATATCACCTAAAAAAATTTTTACAGCCGCAAGATCTGAAAGATAAAAAACTATTTCTCTTCTGCTGAAGTCGGAGCAGGCGTATTTTTCAAGAAACTCCGGCAGTACATCTGATCTGCAGGCGAAATTTGTGTGGGCTTTTGACATATCGTCAGGGTGAAGAGGATATTTTTCAAAGCTCAAATATGTAAGTTTCAGTCCTTTGCTTCTTATGAGAGAAGAATACTCCTCAAGCAGTATCAGCAGGTTGGATCCGGTTCCGAAGCCTGTTTCTGCTATAAGAAATGAACTGCCCGGCGGCAGTTCTCCGAGTCTTTCCCCAAGGTTGTTCCCGTTAAGAAAAGTGTGTATTGTTTCCCCTTCGCCTCCGCTTGAAGAAAAATAAATATCGTTGAAGATTTTTGATCTTGGATTTAACGGATCGCTCCAGTCTATGGATGCAAAGCGGTATTTTTCTGTTTCATTATTCATCTTTCTGGTTCAGGTTGCTGGTTTATTCGGCTGTTTCGCAGTGACAATGATATCAGAAAAAAAATAAATGTCTGATGTTTCAGTTATTGTCATCAAGTTAGACTGCGGGAGTATGGAATAGAAATGTTTTTCAGTTTTCAAAAATGTAAACGTAATTCCAGCTGTCTGATTCTGAGCGGCTTTGCCAATACAGGTTGGGATAACGCTGATCAGACCGTTTAACTCTGGCCTGGAGTGTTCACTCCAGTAGAAATTGCATTTCGGAGTCAGCGCCGGTAACTATACGGACACAGACTTGAGTATCAACTGGTTAGACGCGATAGCAACGGGTTAATTCTGAGCCGTGCAGGAAATCATTTTTCAATGTCGGTGAGTTCCGCTTATTTGAAATAAATCATCCTGGATATGTTCAACTAGTTTCAGCAAAGAACCTTTTTTCTTACCTGAAGATTTTCATGTATCGTGTGTTCCGGTTTATTGAAGCAGTACCAGTCTTTCTGTTAATTCGTTTTTTTTTCCTGTAAACTTAAAACGAGTCAAATTAATTTTCCTTATATTGAAATATAATAAACCTTAGGGGTTGAACTTCAAACTGTTCGCATCCTGTCAAATCAATTAAAACGTCTAGGGTTTTGAGATGATATGAGTTTGTGATCCATATGATTTTGAAGTTTTGGTTCATCAAGGAAAATGGTTGATAAGGATGTTAATCAATAAAAATTATTGGTAATATGCTTAACGTTATTGATTTTGATACTAATGGTCAGTGACCATTTACTAACTGATACATAGAGTACGATTGAATGAAAAGAGCAGTTATAACGGGACTTGGCATAATTTCAAGTATAGGTAACAATGTTGCTGAAGTGTTGCATTCATTAAAAAATGGAATTTCCGGGATTACTTATTCGCAGGAATTTGCAGATCACGGAATGAGATCACATGTCTGGGGCAATGTTAAACTTGCCGTAGAAGAGATGATTGACCGTAAGATCCTTCGTTTTATGGGAATGGCATCAGCATATGCATATCTTTCGATGAAACAGGCCATTGACGATGCAGGACTTTCTGAAGATATGGTCTCAAATGAGAGAACAGGACTTATTTGCGGATCAGGAGGAGCTTCTTCTGTTAATCAGGTCGAGGCTTGCGATATACTTCGTACCAAGGGGGTAAAGAGAATAGGTCCATATATGGTTACAAGAACTATGGGATCTACCACGTCAGCCTGCCTTTCCACTCCTTTTCATATCAAGGGTGTCAATTATTCCATCAGTTCTGCCTGCTCGACTTCAGCTCATTGTATTGGTAATGCGTATGAACAGATCATTCTTGATAAACAGGATATAGTTTTTGCAGGCGGTGGTGAAGAACTTTCATGGTCTCTTGCCTGTCTTTTTGACGGTATGGGCGCATTGTCCACCAAGTACAATGAAACACCGGAGTCAGCTTCACGCCCGTTTGATGCGGATCGTGATGGTTTTGTTATAGCCGGTGGTGGCGGTATGGTTGTTGTAGAGGAATATGAGCATGCCGTCAGGCGCGGAGCCAAAATATATGCGGAAATAACCGGGTATGGAGCAACTTCAGACGGTTATGACATGGTGGCACCTTCCGGTGAGGGTGCAGCAAGATGTATGCAGATGGCTGCAAGGGGACTGAAGGATCCTGTTGATTATATCAATACGCATGGAACATCAACGAAAGTGGGTGATGTCAAGGAAGTGGAAGCTATAAAAAATGTATTTGGTGATCACATCCCTTACTTTTCTTCCACAAAGTCCATGACCGGCCATTCACTCGGTGCCGCCGGGGTGCAGGAGGCTATATACTCCCTTCTTATGCTGACCAACGGGTTCATCGCCCCTTCCATTAATGTTTTCAAAAGAGGAGATGAATTTGAAAATCTGCCTCTTGTTACATCACCGATGGAAGTCAGTCTTAAAACCGTTATGTCCAACAGTTTCGGTTTCGGCGGTACCAACGCATCATTAGTATTTTCTTCACTCTAATTTTTTTTACTTTACATTGAAAATCTCCCGATGATCCAGCAATTTAATTTGTTTGACAGAGGGAGTTTTTTTTGCTTTTTACAAAATCAGGTTGGAAATATTGGATTCAATCCTAAATTCATAAGGCACTGTTAAGGAGCAGTGTTGATTAGTGAATTTCAGATACATCGTAAAGTTATCATAGATAAAAGATTTTACTTTGATTCTGGCGGATGTGATCTTACGATCATGAAAGAGGCTCTTTGTGTAGTAAGTAGCATCAGATTACCATATACGGATCTTAAACATCATGCCTAAAGGCTGCGTATTGGACATGGATACATATGATGGTTGTGAAGCGATTCCCGCAGGAAAACGCCTGACATTCAGTCGGGAAACTGAACGTCAGAATGTCTTAAACAGGGCTTACCGACCTCATAATTATTGGTGAGTCTTAGACAGAGAACTGTCCCATACATCCGGAAATGCTGGGCTGATCTGCGAAAAAAAATGAGAAAACTAGTAGCACAGGTAAGGATTTCTGTTTTTTTCCTCTCCTACGGTGGTGTCAGGGCCGTGTCCTGGCAGAACAGCGGTGTCATCCGGAAGGATCAGTATTTTATTTTTAATTGAATTTATCAGATCATCATGATCGCCGCCTGGAAAATCGCTTCTTCCTACGGATCCTGCAAAAAGAACATCTCCTGACAGCAGAAATCCGCTTTCTCTGAAGTAGTAACATACCTGTCCCGGTGTATGACCGGGACAGTGGAGAACAAGAATCTTTTCACCAATGTCTAAATCCAGAATTTCCCCGTCATTCAGGTAGCGATCCGGTACAAGAGCAGGTTTTGACTCCAGACCGAACATTTTGGCCTGCTTGTCAAGATTTGAGAGCCACAACTCATCATTCCTGTGCGGTCCTATTACAGGAATTTTAAGTGCATCAGCAACTTCCACCGCGGCTCCGCAATGATCAAGATGTCCATGAGTCAGAATTACCGCCGCCGGATCAAGATTGTTTTTTCTTGCGTGATTAATTATCACTGCCGCGTTATCACCTGGATCACAGATTACGCATCGTTTTGTTTCCTTGCTGGTGATGAAGCGGCAGTTAACCTGGAAAGCTCCGACAGTCAGACTTGCATATGTCAGCATTTTGTACTCCTTGTCTTTTACTTTTGTTTTCTAGTCCGCTCTTACAACAAGTCCCTTAAGATACAGCGCCTCAGGGTAGGGCAGAGCTACAGGATGATCTTCGGCCTGGTGGAGATACTGCACAATGGATCCGTGCCGGCCGGCATCGAGAAATGCATCGGCTACCACCTTCTGAAACAGATCCGGCGTCATGTGTCCGGAGCATGAGAATGTCAGCAGATATCCGCCCGGTGACAGTAGGGACGCTGCTATCATATTGATATCCTTGTAGCCGCGGCATGCCTTGTCCAGCTGTGATCTGCTTTCAGCAAATTTTGGCGGATCGAGAACAATCACATCGTACTGTTTGCCGTTCTTTTTCTCCTTTCTCAGAAAACTGAATACATCTTCCCGGATGAATCTGACTCTGCCGGGATCAAGATGGTTGATCACAATATTCTTTTTTGCGATATCAAGCGCCGGCTGAGATACATCAACATTTGTCACTGACGCAGCTCTTCCCTTGAGTGCATAAAGACAGAACCCGCCGGTATAGGAGAAGCAGTTGAGAACATTCTTGTTTCTGCAGAATCTTCCCAGAATTCTGCGGTTGTCTCTCTGATCAAGATAATATCCGGTTTTGTGTCCTTCCTTGATGTCTACCAGGAGTTTTATTCCTCCGTTTTCTGTTATTTCGATTTCATCCGGAGGTTCGATTCCTGAAATTACCCTTTTTCTCAATTCCAAACCTTCCTTCGATCTGACTGCGGCATCCGAACGCTCATATATGCTGCATTCAGGATATAATTTTTTGAGGGCGTCCGTTATGTCGTTAAGGTGATATTCACAGCCTGCACTCTGAATCTGAAGAACAAGAAATTCATTGTATTTATCGATGATAAGACCGGGCAGCTCATCAGATTCCGCGTCTACCATGCGAAAGGCTGAGAGACTGTTTTCTTCAAGCAGAAGCTGTCTTCTCTGCGCGGCTTTTTTAATTTTTGAAATAAAAAATTCCGTGTTGATTTTCTCATTCTGATCAAATGTCCAGATTCTTGCTCTTATCTGTGAATTCGGAGAATAGGATCCTCTGGCCAGAAATGTACCATCATTTGAATATATATTTATGTCACCTCCGTTTGAAGGCGGATTTACGATCCTTTCCACAGCCTTTGAAAAGACCCAAGGATGAAGTCTTTTTAACGATTTTTCCCTTTCAGGATTGAGGATAAGCTTTGAATTCATAAAATTTTGCAATGTGTTACCGTTTGTTTTATTTTAGTGAAAAAATAGGATCCCGGAGGATTTACCGATCGTGGGGATCCGGTTTCATAACCATCTTATGTATGTATTTCTCGGGTGCGACATCAGTTTTTATTGTTAGCACTCATTTTTATCTGTCATTGTTTCACCCGGCGCTCCTGCTGAATCTCTTTTACGCATATTGTTGTAAATGAGGCATATTATCAGCAGAATAACTCCGGCTCCCACGTAGGACAGAGCTTTATACAGATCATTGCTGTAATTTATATCAAAAACAATCAGTTTGCAAATAAACGCTGATGCCGACCAGAGTCCGGCAACTCTGAGGTATCTGATGTTTTTCAGAACACCTGTCACAATGAATATCAGGGCGGAGAAGATCGCCAGAAGTGAAAAAACAACTGAACTGATATTTAAAACCTCAAAACAAAGCAGTGACAGCAGGAAGTAGAATTTTATGAAGACATAACTGTATTTCAATACCAGAAGCCTGCTGTTTCGGAACATTAGCGGTACGGTGTAGAGGCAGAAGATCACTAAGCTCAGAAACCACAGCACTTTATGATGACTACACAGCAGAAGGTTCAGTGTTCCTGCGGTTATCAGACTAAGAGAAGCGATGTAGGATACTGAACATCCGGCATATGGTGAATTGATTTTTAGATATCCGAAATCTGCTGAAACAGCTTCTGAGCCAGTCTCTGCTTCATTCCTTTTTACTGATTCTGTGAGTCTGCGCATGACTGGTATTCCGGCGAGTGACAGCAGAAGCATATAGATGCAGTCTGCCATTTCAACGCTCGAGTTTATATTTTTGCCGTTATGTACAGTTGCTGCGAATAATAATCCGGCTGCTGATGCAAATATGAACAGAGCTAAGCAATTGAATGAAACCGGTATGCCGGAACCGTCTTTTTTGTTCTTATACAGAACTGATGCTGTTGCAAGAATTGATACGGTGACTCCGAGCCATCCGAAGATATCGGGGGACGCAAGGTTGCTGAGATGATTATAGAGAATCATTGATACTGCAGCGGTCAAAGTAGTGGCGGCAATTCCGGTCGTTGCCAGCAGAGGAATATTCAGAAGCAAAGCTTCTACAGAATTTTGTTTTCTGATGTATTTGATAAACAAACTGCTTTCGGAAACCAGTGCGGCAACTGCTGCAGGGATAAATACGCATACGGGCAGAAGTGTTATGCTGTCCGGCATTTCCCGGGCAATAATGCTGCCGATCAAGACGCTCGCCAGCGACATAGATGTTAATCCTTGAATCTGGCAGCCGGTTCTGGCGTATGCGATTGTATGTCCGATTACCGGTATGGCAAGAAGGGCGCAGTTGTTCAGGTTCAGTAAAAGAATGGAAAACACTGCTGCAAGAGCAATCATGGCGGTTGGATAGATTTCCGGTCCGATTCTTTTTCTGTTGAACCATACAAGAGCTGCTGAGCAGAGATATATGCAGGTTGTAAAAACAGATTGCACAGGATCTGAAAAATCAGCATAGAAAAATGAGTAAATTCCCAGGGTTGCCGTAAGGTACATAACCAGAGACATGATTTTCAGAGTGCCAATGTTCCTGCTGCAGCCGATATAGCAGAACGATGCCGCAAGAGGGTAAAGCGTGAAAAGATTGATTTTTGAAGATTCGAAAATGCTTGTGGCAATCAGCAGCACAGTGAAAAGCAGGGTGTTGCAGTAGTAGATAATCATGTTTGTGGTTATCGAATTCTTCAGGTGGTATCTCAGATCTGCAAACATGGCAAGTAAAAGCAGCATCGTATGATATGCCCAGGTGAGCCAATGCGGGAGAATGCTGTCCTTCAGCACGGAGTCCTGAAGCTGCGCATTGCCGTCGAAGCTGCAGTACATTGCATAAAACGAAGATATAAGCGCCAGAGTCGGAACTTTAAAGATCCAGTATGAAATGATATTCCTGCCGGGCGCATTCAGCAGATATCTTATGAATCCGAACTGTAAAAGAACTGCAGTAGCCAAAATTGTGTTGTGATATCCCTCAGGAAGATATTGCTGTGCAATTTCATAAGCGAGGAGGAGCCCGGTCAGAGACTGCAGGAACAGTCCTGCAGTCATCTGCGGTTTTACCGGATCGTAGAATCGTGATCTGTTAAGCCAGACTATCACAGCTGAACTCAGGTAAATCCATGAGGTAAAGATAAGCTGCATGGCATCTGAAAAGGAGCTGTAGTAGAAACTGTAGATCCCTGCAGTTGCGGCAAGGTATAGCGCCAGAGCCGCTATCTTGATAATACCGATATTCTTTCTTATTCCGACAAGGCATAAAACCAGCGCCAGTGGATAAAGCATGAAAAGATCGATTTTAAATGATTCAAAGATGTTGGTTGTGATGAGCAGAACGGCAAGCATCAGTGAAGAGCAGTAGTAGATTGTGCTGTTTCTGCTTATTCCGGTTTTCAGGTGGTAGGTCAGATCGGCGAACAGTGCAGACAGCAGAAGAAGAGTGTGGTAGCTCCAGGTTGCCCAGTTCGGCAGAAAGCTGTCTTTGAATACAAGATTCTGGATATGTACATTGTCGGTATAATTGCCATATCTGATATAAAATACAGATGTAAGAAATATGCAGACGGCTTTAAAAAATGTATACGTGCTCTTGTTCTGAGCGGGAGCCGCGAGTACAAATCTGGTAAACAGGAACAGTGCGAATACTGCTGTTGCAATGCCGGTGAAGCAGTACTCCTGAGGCAGAAATCTGGTGCAGATTTCCGACGCTGAGTATATGCCTGCGAGCCAGCAGGCAAACACATTTACCGGAGAATATTTTTCCTGTATGCACGGTACCTGAGGATTTTCACTGGAACTGACGCCTTCACCGGTTCTGCGGCTAGTCAGCGGGCAGCGGCTGAATAAAAGAATTGATCCACACATTGTAAAGAGCATCATTCCGCCGGTAAGAGTATTCGTTCCTGCATTTCCGGCTGCGGTGATTATCGCTGCAGACGGTATTAGGAACCCGACAAGACGGATAAAACCGGAATTTGCGGCGGAATTAAATTTCTTGAGTGAACCGGTTAAAACTGCAGACAGGACTGCAGCGCAGGTGGCAGGATAAACAAGTGCGAAAGCCGATGAAGTTCCAAGGAGCGGAAGAAAACACAAACTGAATGAGAAGAATACCGCCAGAGCGTCGGCCAGGCGTCTGTCGTTTTCTGATTTTTTTATTTGTGCCGTGATGTAGTGGATAAGTACAGTCAAAGGCATTACCGGAATAAACGGATTTCTGCTCAGAGCTGAAAGAAATTCTGATGATGCCGGGAAAATGCCGGTGCTGAAAGAATCCAGAATTACAGCAATTCCGCCTATGCCTGAAGATGCAAGTACAAGAGCAGCAAGAAAACTCAGGGATACAGGTCTCAGCAGATCCGCAGCATTGTTTTTTCTGTCCTCAATCCACAGCAGGAGAGCGTAAAATGACGCAGCAGCCGTGCTGCAGAGGAATCCTCTGATGCTGAGCAGTTCAAACTGTCCTGTTTCAGTTCTGCTCAATGCCGTTGCAGGTTCTGCCATATCTGTGAAAAGAATTCCGAGACTGCCGGTTACAGTCTGTATTATTCCGTTGCCGATGCATGACATTCCAAGCATTTCAATCACAAGAAACGCGTTGATGCCGGTCAGCATATACGGAGCTGATTTTACCAGCCAGTCGCTTGATGATGATTTTTTAGTGCAGAATGCCGCGGCGGCGAGAGTTGATGCACCGAAGCAGACTCCGGCGGCAATTTCCGGCAGACTGATTATTCTGTCTGAATTGATGGTGAGAAATTGCATCAGAAGCAGGATCATTCCTGCGCAGTTGTAGAGAGCTATTTTATCGTCGGATTTCCTGTATGCGGTAATCTGAAGCGGTAGCTGGGCGAAAAAAGCTGCTGACAGAGCGCCCAGACATGAAAGTCCGGCGGATGAGATGCTGATTGGCATGCTGAGGACTATGCCGATCTGTGCTGTCAGAGACATAATATGTGGTCTTGAAGCAGCCGTTACGGTCAGAAGTCCGGACCATGCAATTATAAATGCGATCCAGAAGTTTTCCGGAATAAATCTGAAGTAGAAGCAGCCAAGGCATATTGTTACATACAGCAGGGTGTATCCCGTGCCGGTGAATACCGCTTTAGCTGTGCTTTTTCTTGAAGAAGCCGCGCCGGCATTCCAGCAGCCCCAGATAATCATGCCTGCGGAGGATAAAAGCATGGAAATGAACTTTGAAAACGGCCCGAACGAAAAATCTACGGTCTTTGCCGTCAGAATAAAACCTATTGTCAGCAGCACTGCTGCAAAAATACCGGACAGCATTTTTCCGGTAAGAAATTCCAGATTGAATTCTGCCGAGTTGCCTGATTTTCTGCCGCTGCCGGATCCCGCACACGGTGTCCGGATGTCTGTTTCCATATCTTTTCTGCACCCGGGTGCTTCACTGTCTGCGTTTTCTCTGAATTCACCGTTTGATGGGTTAGATGAAGCATCATGTTCAGATTGATTTTTGAGTGAACTGCAGAGCTCGCTATCTTTGAAATGTGCGGTATTTTTTCCCGCTAAATCCGCATGCAAACCGGTGACCTTCTGATCCTCAGGCGATTCTTCATCCTGTTTTTCTATATTTACCGGATTTTTCTGAACTGCCGGATCACTCCCGGCATGCGCGATACTGTCGCTCATGCGACTGTCTCTGACGAATTGCGAAGATTCGACGTTAGTTTGCAGCGAAGTTTCCGGGTACGGCTCGCCTGAGACGGCTTCACAGCCGTCCGGAGAGGAACTTTCCGGCTTTCCGGCGTTTTTGATGTCACCTGAGTCTGTAATTTCGGAAAGCACTCTGCTGATTTGCGAAACCTGTTCTTCGCTCGGCGTTCCGTTTATGTAACTGTCAAGAGAATCTCTGAGATTTAAAGCTTCTTTTCTTTCAATCTGAAGAAAAAAATCCAGTGCATCTCTGATGATTACAATTTTGTTATCAATCTGATTATTATCACGAGTCATCATCAGTTCCTACGATATTACCATCTTTTGACTGTACTTTCCGGCGATAGTTCCGTGGTTCTCCGCAGTGCGGATTTCCTTAGTGGAGTCATGTTTTTTCAGGATTTTCAGTAAGACGGGCCGAAGGATTATAACCGAAGCGGCAACTTTCAGAATTAAAAAGACCGCTCAGATCCTGAGCATTCATCTGCGGCCGGCTGATATTGTCTGATCCCTGAATTCATGATTCTGTAACAGACTGTGATGCCTGCCGGTCAATCTCATCATGGTGCATATGATTTCAAATCATTTGAATTAAGATCCTCTTATCAATAAAATAGTGAGGTTGTTTACTTTTTTTTTAGCCTGCTCCACAAGAGCAGGCCGTGTGGAGAATTTATGTTTAAACTTTTTACTTCCGAGTCTGTTTCTGAGGGACATCCGGATAAAATTGCCGATCAGATATCTGATGCAGTTCTTGACGAAATTCTGCAGCAGGACACAAATGCTCATGTTGCCTGTGAAACCTTCTGCAAAACCGGCATGGTAATGGTCGGAGGCGAAATTACAACGTCTGCATGGGTTGATATAGAAGAGGTTGTCCGCCGCACGGTTCGGAATATAGGTTATGTTGATTCAAGCATGGGTTTTGATGCCGATTCATGCTCGGTTCTAAGTGCAATCGGAAAGCAGTCTCCTGATATCAATCAGGGAGTATCCCGTGCAGATCCTGTTGATCAGGGAGCCGGAGATCAGGGACTTATGTTCGGTTTTGCAACCAATGAGACCGATGTCCTCATGCCTGCACCTATAACCTATGCCCACCGTCTTATGAAGAGACAGGCGGAAGTACGTAAAAACGGTACTCTGAACTGGCTCAGACCTGATGCAAAGAGTCAGGTTACCTTCATTTACGATGATGATGACAGGATTGCTGGTGTTGATACGGTTGTACTGTCGACACAGCATCGTGCAGATATTCCTCAGAAGCAGATTGAAGAGGCTGTCATGGAGGAAATTATCAAGCCTGTGATCCCTGCAAAGTGGGTATCGAATAAAACAAAGTATTTTATCAATCCGACCGGCAGATTTGTAATCGGCGGTCCTATGGGTGATTGCGGTCTTACCGGCAGAAAAATAATTGTGGATACCTACGGCGGATATGCCCGTCACGGCGGTGGAGCTTTTTCCGGCAAGGATCCTTCTAAGGTTGATCGTTCGGCCGCCTATGCCGCACGTTATGTAGCCAAGAATATTGTGGCTGCCGGTATTGCTGATAAATGTGAAATTCAGATTTCCTATGCTATCGGAGTTGCCGAACCTACATCGGTGAGAATTGATACCTTCGGCACCGGCAGAATTTCAGAGGAAAAGCTGCTTGATATTGTCAAACGCAATTTTGATCTTCGTCCGTACGGTCTGATTTCCATGCTTGATTTAAGACGTCCGATATATAAGCCTACGGCTGCCTATGGTCATTTCGGACGTGTGGAGTTTCCTTGGGAACTTACCAACAAGGCCGAGCAGCTCAGAAGCGAGGCAGAGATCTGCTAGCAGACTTTTTTTTTAAAACATTTTTCAAGGAATCGGATAAGCATGTTTCTTATCCGTTTTTTTTGTCACATCATTTTCAGCTCCTTAAAAGTTTGTGTCATATCTACATTTTGTGTATTTAATGTTGTATTGGCAGATCTTTGATGATAATTTTGTATCAAAGAAAAGTCTGCCGTTTGTTTCTCTGAATAAAGAGGCAGGATCCGTTTTATTGCGGTTTGGTATTTTGATGTTTAATTTTATTTTTAATTACAGATTCGTTTTTCTTCTTCTGGCGGCCGGATCTGTGTTTTGCACGTCAGTCTCCCGGGCGGAGACAATGGACAGTTTTTCCTGCCTTCTCGCCATGCATGAGAAAAACGTGGCTCATAATGCGGAAAACAGTTGCAGGGTTGCAATTGTGGAAGAGCAGGATCTGATGGTTTATCTTATCGGACAGGAATATATAAATCTCGGCAGGTTCAAAGAGGCGAGGGATTTTTACAAAAGTTATATTAATTCCGGATATCATGACGGAGCAAGGCTGGGTCTTTGGACACTGGAAAAGTTCCTGTATGGAAACGTGACCGATTACGAGCCTGACGTCAAGCGCGACCATGTGGTTCGCAACATTCTCAGAGAGGCCTCCAGCCGCGGTGATCAGATGGCGCAGTATGTTCTTAAGGGATATAAGTCTAAAAATCTTACACGTATAAAGACCATGAGCGATGAAAACAGAAATATTTATGCCATGGCCCACTATGCTTTTTTCGGACCTGAGAATATCAAAGACAAGAAGAGCTATATAGACGAAGTCTACAAAACAAAATCTCCTATCGGAAGGGTTCTTCATTCAACTCTGGATGCTGTTGTCGGAAATCAGGATTCTGATGATGAGCTTCTGGCCAAGGCTTACCAGATGGCAGTGGGTGCAGCGGCTGAAGGAAGCAATTGCGCCAATCTGCCTCTTAGCATTTTTTATCAGCATGGAAAGGCTGTGGCAAAGGATGTCAAGGAGGCGGCTAAGCTGTTTTCTCTGGCCAAGAAAAAATGCTGGTATGCGGAAAAGAATTCAGACGTAGCCTGGAGATAAAGATTAATTTCGGAGGGACAAATTTATGATATTGCAGCAGTCTTTTTCCAATCTTGTTACCTACGGTTTTTATGTGGATAAGACGGAGCAGATTTATAATCTGATTAAATCTCGCTGTGCTCTTCTTGTAAGACCGCGCAAATTCGGTAAAAGTCTTCTAGTGTCGACTTTAAAAGAACTGTTTGAAGGTCACCGTGAATTTTTCAGGAATACGTTTATTGATAAATCAGACTATGACTTCAAACCTCACAAGGTTCTGTCGTTCAATTTTCATTTTGATGTCTCGAGTGCTTCGGAGCTTGCTCTTATTCTGAAGCAGTGCGTAAGAGAAAGAGCTGCTGCAGACAACATTAAGATCACCAAGGATAAGCCTGATGAGATGTTTAAGGAGCTGCTTGACGGACTTGGAGGCGATCTTGTTGTCCTGGTGGATAATTATGACTTTGTGCTTGCGGATAATATTGCAAATCCTGAAATTGAGAAAATAGATCAGGTGCTGGGAAGATTCATTTCTGTTTTAAACAACAAGGATCAGTTGAGATTTGTTTTCATTACAGGAATTAATCATTTTTTGTTATGCGATGACGGCTACGGTCAGGTTCTTGATTATGACGACTATACCAATCGTCCCGAGGTTTCATCGATTTGCGGTTTTTCCCAGATGGATCTTGAAATCCATTATATCAACAAGATGCTGAATCTTTCGTCTCCGGGATATGTAAAGGCCCACGGTATTGACGAGATGGTCAAGTCAAATATCGGCAGCAGCAAGCTTTCCCAGGTTTACGGCGAGTATCTGCAGCAGAAGAAGCAGAATGCAGATGATCTGATCAGAATTATTATGAATACAGTTGGGGGATACAGTTTCTCAAACAAGAAGACTAATATTGCATCCGCCGGGTTCATTCTTGATTTCATGCGCAGCAACGGTACCTTTCATCTGAATTATGATATGCGCTGTGCAAGAGGCTATATTGTCGGTAAACTTCGCAGTCCGATGTTTAACCTGTCTGATTACGTTGATCAGCCTCTGGATCCGGAAATCAGCTGCGGGCCTCATTACTGCTACAGACCTCAGATGGGTTCTCTTCTCCTGCATAACGGTATTCTTACCCTTAAGGATATTGTTGAGGACGAGGATTCCATTCAGTGCTTCCTGAAGGTTCCGAATCTTGAGATGGCAAGTTTCATTGAGGAAAGAATAGCTAAAAAGTAGTTTCTTCACGTTTATCGGTGGCCGCATTGTTTTTGAATCGGTTTTCCGGTCGGTGCGGAGTTTCAGATGATGAACCGGATCATTAAAAAATCGGCTCTCCATAAAAATAAGTTGGAAATAATCATTAATCTTATTTCGAAATATCAATAATCTTTAGAAAGAAATATTCATCGAGAGAGGATGCGGACACTCTCCGGGGAAACATATCCATCTGCTGCA
>JAEEOK010000014.1 GCA_016284235.1 Succinivibrionaceae bacterium | reverse complement strand
ACTAAGGATCAGCAAACGGTGGTGGAAGCCCTCGGAGATGCATGGACGAACATATACCGATGTTTTCTTAAAAAATGATGTCGGTTTACAGGTATAGAAATAATCAATTTTAACTGCGGAATGTCGGAGAAAATGCTAATTTTGGGATATTTGATTAACTTATGATAGAATGATCACAAATATAGTATAGATAATAGGGAATTGTCGGCGAAGCTTGACCGGACCAATCGGGATTGCTGATGCCGGTTCTTTTTAATTTTTAATGGAACTTTTTCAAATGAGGAAAGTCTTACTAACTGTCAGTTCAGTGTTGGGACGTTTCCAGGAAAAGTACTTGGGGTAGTTTCTGGTGACAAAAGAGTTGGCTGATCAGCAGATTATAGAAGAGGTGTTGAATGGAAATAAAAATGCCTTCTCTCTGCTGGTATCAAAGTACCAATATCGCATTCTGAATGTAGTGGGGCGGTTTATCCGTGAACCCGCTGACTGTGAGGATGTGGCTCAGCAGGCTTTCATGAAAGCCTATATGGCGTTGCCGAACTTTCGCGGAGATAGTGCCTTTTATACCTGGCTGTACACTATTGCTCAAAATTGTGCAAAAAGTTTTGTAAAATCGAAATCTCAGCAGATTGTTTCCGTTGATGCAACGGATCCTGAGGTTGATGCATATGATGGCAGTGAGAGACTTCATGACATAGAAAGTCCCGAAGATCTGTTGTCATCGCAGGAACTTCAGAGGTTGATGACTGATGCTTTGAATCAGATGCCGGCAGATTTGCGACAGGCCCTGGTGCTGTGCGAATTGGACGGACTTAGTTATGATGAGATTGCAAGGCAGATGAATTGTCCTGTAGGTACTGTCAAATCGAGAATTTCAAGAGCTCGAGAAAGCCTAAGCAAGGTAATCAAACCTTACATGGACAGAAATTAGGAGTTTTGTATATGATTTCTCAAGATAAAATTTCTTCAGCATGTGACGGCGATGCGCTCACTTCTCGTCTGATAAAGCAGATTGCTTCAGACAAGCAGGCACAGGAGACATGGGAGACAAACCACCTAATCGGTTCTCTTATCAGAAATGAAATGCCGGGTAATTTCAGACCTGGGTTCATGGACAGATTCAATGAAGAGTTTGCTGATGCACCTATTCATTTCCCTAGAAAAGAAGAAACCAGAAAAGTGGGCAGATTTTCTGGTGTTATACGTTATCTCGGTCAGGCGGCAATTGCCGCATCTGTTGCAGCCTTTACTCTTGTAGGGTTGAATTATGTTTCAATCAACGGGGGTGCTTCTGTAGATCAGGTACTGAATACAACTCCGTATGGCGGTACAGCGTCTCCTGTCAAGGCTAATATTAGGGCTTCGTCAAATTCTTTACATGTTGTTCCGCGCGGTGAGTATCAGACTCCGTCACGTTCACTCCCGGATTACCCTGCTGAAAGGGCAGAGCAGCAGGTTACCGGAGGACTTACCAATAACGAACTGGCTCAGATTGAGGCTCTTCTTCGGGATCATGTATATCAGATGCAGAGAACTCAGAACTAGTCCAGTGAGGATATTGTGCCTAGACTTCTAAATTGGTTGTTTATCTCGTCTCTTGCGATAGCATTGAGTTTGTTTTCTGTAGAGTCAGTTGCGGATGTCGAGACGGCGGAATATCGTGATGCCGAAACAATCATAAGTCGAGTGGAAGCTGCTCACCGTAGCTGTTTCTATGAAAATTACGTGGTTCGTATAACCCTGAATGGTATTGAATCTCACCGGGTTGCACACGGCTTCGTAAATAATGTCCCGACAACTCTCATGCAGTCCCTTAACGGACTCCCTAACGGTGTTGTCAATTTCAACAATCAGATAGTTTATATAGAGTCCGATGACAAGTTTTACTCTGCCGGAGGATCTTTCTTTCCTAATATTTTCCTCAGACTTCTCCATTCGTCTTCAGAAGAGATAAGACAGCGCTATGATGTTTACTCCCTCGGACAGAGCAGGGTGGCTGATCTGATTGTTGATATGCTGAAACTGGTGCCGACGGACGGCTTCGGCTACAATCTGCTCCTGGCGGTGGATCAGGAAAGCGGATTGGTTGTTCAGCTTGATGTCAGCGATGTCAACGGAAGTCTGGTTGAACGTTTCATGTCTGTTAACCTTCAGCGGATTGATAAGAATCCTAAATATATGGATGATATTATTGCCAGAATACCCAGTTCGCTGAAGCGGGATGAAGCGGTTCGTTCTAATGAAGTGCTGAATTGGAAACTGGGATGGCTTCCGGATAATTTCTTTGTTGTCAGAACAAACAGGCACGCAGTTTTCGGATCTGATGCCAGTTCTGAATATATGCTTATTTCAAATAAATTTACTGATATTTCCATATATCTTACATCTCATGTGGCGGATATATCTGTCCCTGTAATTACGCTGAATGCCACAACGATTTACCGTCAGCGCATTTCAGAAAAACTTGATATTGCGGTTATTGGTCAGATACCTCCTGATATGGCCAGAACAATCGCTCAAAGTATTATTCTTGATTAGAGGCGCTTTTTGGGAGTAGTTTCAATAGGCATCGTTTCATCCATAAAAGATGATGAAGTAGAGGTGGTCTGCTGCCGTCGTGAGGCCTGCGGTGCCTGCTCACAGAAAGATCATTGTTCGATATCTGTCGTGAACGGTCTTCTTTCCAAAAAAGTTTCTGTCACGGTTCCGTACCCTGACGATTTCTGTATTTCCTGCGGACAGCTGGTTGGCGTGGAAGTTAACGAGCATGTCCTGACAAAGTCCATTTTATCTCTAATTGTCCTTCCTCTTGTTTTTCTTGTTGTCGGAACTTTTGCCGGAAATATGTTTGACCATAATGAAAATGAAGTGTTTGCTGTCACGGGCGCTTTTGCAGGTTTGGTTTTTGGATTGATTGCCGGGAAGTTTCTGTCGGCTCGGTATGTCGGAAAACCTGAATACAGGTTACTGCCGTATGAAAGCGTGGTCAGCAGTAAATAACCCGCCGGGTCTGAAGAGTCTTCACTGCTGATCTTATATATAGCTCACGGCGAAAACACATTAGCTTTAGGTGATGTTCATTGTGACCGCCGCATCGTGGTCGCGGTTAAGTTGCTACAAGTACGTTTTAATATCCCGCTACAGTCCTGCAGCTTTCATTTTTCATTGTTCTATACATCCATGTGTTATGGTAAAATCTCACATGTTTTAGTCTGATTTGTCGTTAGTTTTGATTAGTGTTCATAGCCTGTTCGAGCAGATTCATCTGATCTTTACAGCAGTTGTTGATAAATTCTTGTGCCGTGACTAAATTTTTTGAAGAACTGACAGCAGCAGATTTCTGAGAGAAGAGTGTAATGGTTGGTATTATTGATGAAATAAAGCCTCACATGGAGAGGTTTGAACAAACCCTGGTTGAGATTGATCCGTCTGATTTCAGTGAGGTCAATGATGTAGTGAAACATCTTCTCACCAGTGGCGGAAAAAGACTTAGACCATTGCTTCTTTTAACAATAGGCAAAATGGTGGGTTATACTGATGCCCATCTTTTTTTAGCCTGTGCAGTTGAAATGATTCATACTGCAACGCTTCTGCATGATGATGTTATTGATAAATCTGAACTGCGTCGCGGCAGACCTACCGCCAACGCGGAGTATGGCGTACCTGCAAGCATTCTTTTCGGAGATTATCTCTATACCAAGGCCTTCAGACTTTTGCTGAATTACGGCAATAATCGTATTTCAGATTTGCTCCTCAATGTGGTTAAACTTATGTCGGAGGGAGAGATTAAACAGATGTTAAAAAGTCATTCTCCCAACATAAGCGAAAAGGTTTATTTTGAGGTTATTGAAGCTAAAACCTCATGTCTTTTTGAGCTGGCCTGTGATATGGCGACACTTTCGGTTTTGGATCAGAATCATGAATATGTAGATGCAGGCCATTCATTCGGACATCATTTCGGTAATGCGTTTCAGATTACAGACGACATAATTGACTATCGCTCGTTTACCGAAATTATGGGAAAAAAAGCAGGTGATGACTTTGCCGAAGGAAAGGTGACTTTACCATTGATTCATCTTCTTGAAAATTGCAGTGAGGATGAAAAGAAAGTTATTAATGATTTGCTGCTACTCGATCACAATGACGCGGATCAGATCCGCCGCGGGAAATTTCCTCAGATAGTTGAAATGATGCACAGGTATCAAAGTTTTGAATACTGTGATGCTGTTGCTTCCAGAGAAATTGAGGCTGCAAAAAATGCTCTTGCTGTATTCCCCGACAGTGTTTATAAAAACTCTCTGCTTTCGCTTACCGAGCAGATAGCCAGTCGCAAATGCTAAAGCTCGGAAGACTGAATCTGCTGACTGAAGAGGGGAATCAGTTCATCAATATTTTTATGTCCCCGGCTTTTTAGAAAGGACAGTAACTTTAATGGATTGCTGTTGAGAAGGTAATCCGTGCTTAAATCTGCTTTTTCAAGAAGTTCGTACCCCAGATCAAAGTTTCCTACATCAAAGCAGATGTGCGCATCTGATCCCATGATCAAAGGAGCTCCGATTTTAACTGCCTCTTTTATCAGTTCAACCGCCATGTCCCGGGAGTTTATTCTGGTATACGGACTGGCATTCACTTCAAGTGCAACATTGTATTTCTTGGCGGCTTTGGCAACAGAGCTGATGTTTATTGGATAATTTATGTTTGCCGGATGTGTTATAACATCCACCTTCCCTGAGGATATTACCTGTATCATAATATCAGTGTTTTTGTTTTTATATTTTCCGTCTGAGTACACTGGTCCGTGGAATCCTGCCATGATGATATCAAGAGATTCCATCATTGAGTCCGTACAGTCTATTTTCCCTTTATCATCAATGTTTGATTCGATACCTCTGAGAATTACAACGTTTTCTATGATTCGTGGAATGCATCTCTGATTTTTGAAAAATATTTTTTCTGCACCGCCTGGAAGTTTTGGTCCGTGATCTGTGCAGGCTATCATCTGAATTCCTTTTTGCGATGCGTAGTGGGCATTTTCAACTATAGTACTGTATGCATGAGAACTGGCAACTGTATGGGTGTGTGTATCAATCAATATTCTGTTCATGACAATAATTTCCGTTTTTTAGGCGATTCTGCGCTTTATATTAATTTAAGTGTTTTTTTGAGTATTAACCAGTTGAATAAATTGATTTTTTAAGAAAAAGTCCTATAATTTTTTTACGTATTGTACAATGTTGAACGGGGTTTAAAATGAGACTTTCTTCAATTTGGAGTTCATTTTCCAAGAAAGACGTAGAGCAACAGTTCTACAAAAATCCTAAATTTCTATATCAGGTAAGTTTTGAAACAGTTTCGTTTGAAATTGTCGTAAGATACTACAAAGTTTCAGATAACAATCGCTCTGAAGTCAAGAAGGATGATATACCGCAGCCAACTTTCAGTGCCATGCTTCAGAGCGATTGCTGGGAACTGGTCTGAACTGTTCATCAGGTTTGATTATTAACAGAATCTTTATTTCCAATTGACGCGGATTACGGTGTTATTCGTTTTTCCCGCAGTTGTTTTCCAGGTATGCTTTGAGACCGTAGAACGTTTCATTGCTGATGACATGTTCGACGCGGCATGCATCTTTTTCTGCTATTTCCTCACTTACACCAGCAAGGTGCTTGAAAAGGCCGGTTAATATCTTGTGCCTTTCATAGATTTTTTCTGCCTTGCTTAGACCGGATTCAGTCAGATGAATATAACCGTTGTCGTCTGTATTTATAAATCCGTTATTTTTAAGTATTCCAAGAGCACGGCTGACACTTGGCTTGCTGAATGACAGTTCCTTGGCCAAATCGACAGCCCGGACTTTGCTGTCAAGTCGTTCGTTAAGTATCAGTAGAGTTTCAAGATAGTTTTCACCTGATTCTTTCATTAAATCCGTCCCTTGCTGTTTTGTTGTTCGGTATTTTTTACTGTCGTATAAACACAGTGACAATAGTTCCCTGCATTCAGATTTGGCGGCTGCTTAGTTATTAATTTTGCTCGTGATCTGCTGTATGCACCGCTTGGTGATGAACTGTTTGTTATGTTATTTGCAATGAAATTAAAAAGCAATTTAATAATCTTGAAATTTTATGAAAGAACACATTTTGCCTTTATTATCAATGTATTTCACCTGTTAAAATAATGCCTGCAGGATATTGCGTATTCATGCTATTATCATGTCGTATTTTTTATTCAGGGCAGAGAGATATGTCACAGCTGATATTCATGTCTGTCATGATTTTGTTTCATTAAAAAAGGTGACTGGGAGTTTTTATGTTGTTCGGACCAAAATTCTATCGTCGGATTGAAAAATTAAAAAACTGGCAGCAGCAGATATTTGCAACTGCGATGGCTGAAAGAATGTTTCCTAATTTTGCCATCCTTGCAGATTCCGATGAAGATTTTGTAAAAAAAGCTAAGCGTGTCGACAGTATCATAGGTGAACTCTGGCTGTACAGCTCCAATTCAAGCAAGATTAGCAACTGGTATCCTGTTTACAAGGAGGTGGAGTCATTTCAGCCTGCTGTCCAGGAGAATGGACCGTTTGGTTTTTATGCTGCCAATAATGCTGTTAGTTCCGTGCTGACGGCAATCAATTCCATTACCGAGCACCGCGGCAATGAGTCAATGCTTGTGTCTGATCTTTCTGTCAAAACCGTTATTTCATATCTGGAGTACAGCGAGGGAAGAGTATTTACAGATGATGAAATTGTGGAGAATGAAATTATTCAGAATGAACTGGATTGCCAGATGGAGATTACCAGACTTTTGGGTATGCACCGCAGTCCGGAGAATATGGCAAAGATCAGAGAGATAGCATTTAACGAGGGGTATTCAAACATAGGTATTCAAAGATCGGATAAGCTTAAGCCGTATTAAAAAGCTTAAGGTTTCCCCTGCGAAGCAAATTTCAGTCTGTTTAAAAAATATACTCTGTTTTTTTTTTTTGAATTCATTGCGTCTCCTGCTGAAAAGACTACTGAAAAAATAATGAAGAATAAGTCACATTTTTACCTTGCATATAGTTCTTTTTTTGGTAGAATATGCAAAGTTTATTAAAATTTTTGAGCGTCCTCATGTTAATGAGGCTATGGAGTATTACAAATGTACGCAGTTATTTTCGAAGGCGGCAAGCAGCATCGCGTATCAGTAGATGATGTAATCCGCGTCGAGTTAATCGAGAAGGCTGTTGGCGAGAAGGTGGAATTTGATAAGGTTCTTCTTACCGCAGACGGCGAAAATGTTAATGTTGGTGCACCTTACCTTTCTTCTGTTAAGGTTCAGGGTGAGATTGTTAAGCAGGGTCGCGGTGAAAAACTGAGCATTGTTAAGTTCCGTCGCCGTAAGCACTTCCAGAAGGCTACTGGCCATCGTCAGTACTTTACTGAAGTTAAGATCACTGGTATTCAGGCTTAATTACTAGGAGATAATAAAATGGCACATAAGAAAGCCGGCGGTTCCGTCCGTAATGGTCGCGACTCCGAAAGTAAGCGCCTTGGTGTTAAAATTTATGGCGGTCAGGCTGTATCTGCAGGTAATATCATTGTTCGTCAGCGTGGTACACATTTCCATAAAGGTGCTAATGTAGGTATCGGCAGAGATCATACAATATTTGCAACTGCAGATGGTGTTGTAGAATTTAAGGTTCAGGGTCCTAAGGGACGTACATTTATCAATGTAGTGGAATCTAAAGCAGAAGCATAATTTAAATGTTCTGTTAAATTGCAACCCAGCCTCGATGGTTGGGTTTTTTTGTATTAGGGTGTACTATGAAATTTGTTGATGAAGCACATATTCAGGTTGAAGCTGGGGACGGAGGAAACGGATGCGTCAGTTTTCGCCGCGAAAAGTATATTCCTCACGGTGGTCCTAATGGCGGCGACGGCGGAGACGGCGGCGATGTCTTTCTTGTAGCTGATACAAATCTCAACACCCTGGTAGATTTTCGCTATGTACGAAAATTTGCAGCAGGGCGCGGCGAGAACGGAACCGGCTCGGATTGCACCGGTCATCGCGGTGAGGATAAGATCCTGATGGTGCCAGTAGGAACCCGTGCTATTGATGAAAATACCGGCGAGGTTATCGGTGATTTGACCAAAAACGGTCAGAAGCTTATGGTTGCCAAGGGCGGTTTTCACGGTTTGGGAAACACCAGGTTTAAAAGTTCTGTGAACCGTACTCCTATGCAGCATACGAACGGTTCTAAGGGTGAAAAGCGTCTTCTTCGTCTTGAGCTCCTTCTGCTCGCCGATGTGGGACTTCTAGGATTTCCAAATGCAGGCAAATCAACGTTCATACGAGGTGTTTCTGCTGCCCGTCCTAAGGTTGCTGACTATCCGTTTACAACCCTTATACCCAGCCTCGGTGTGGTAAGAGTCAACAGCGGAAAGTCTTTTGTAGTGGCAGATATTCCCGGTCTCATTGAAGGTGCCTCTGATGGCGCCGGTCTTGGGCACCGTTTTCTTCGGCATCTAGAAAGGTGCAGGGTTTTGCTGCATTTGGTTGATCTGTTTCCTATTGACGGCTCTGATCCTGCAGAAAGCATCAGAATAATTGAAAGTGAACTGGAAAAATATTCTGATAAACTTATGACCAAACCGAGATGGCTTGTTTTCAATAAGAGCGATATAGATCCGGAATCGGCAGAGTCAAGAGTAAATGAGATTCTGTCGGCATTAAACCGGTCCGATACGAAAAGGTTTATTATATCAGCGGCAAACCGTGATAAAACTGATGAGCTTTGTTCAGAAATCATGAATCTGCTGGATACAATTCCAGTGGATTTCCCTGATGAGAACGTTTTGTCTGACAAGGACGATTTCGTATGGGATAAAACAACGGAGGCAGTGCTTGATGACTTTGATGATGAAGAGTTCGAGGAATAAGCAATAATTTCGCCAAAGGTGTTATATATATGAATCGGTTTTTAATCATAATAATCCCGGAATGAAAGAGAAATGCGTTATCCTGGAATATCTGTTATAGCTGCTATAGATCGTCATAGCGCCATCGGCCGCAACAATCAAATTCCGTGGCGTTTGTCCGCTGATATGAAGTATTTCAAAAATGCAACTATGGGAAAGACGATTGTTATGGGACGCAACACTTTTGCTTCTCTTGGCTATCGTCAGCTTCCTGGCAGGCATACGGTTGTTGTTTCTTCTGATGTAAAACTTGGGGAAATGTACGGGGTTGATGTTTATGAATCCCTGGAGAATGCACTGGATGCCAATGCCTCTAAAAATTGTGAAACAATGATAATAGGCGGAGGAATGCTTTACAGAGCGGCTCTGGAGTATGCGGAAAAGCTGTATATAACTTATGTTGATACCGTAGTGGCGGATGCCGACTGCTTCTTTCCGTCATTTGATGAAAGCTTTGTTCTGGTGAGCGAAGAGAAGCACCATTCAGATGAAAAAAATGAGTTTGACTACTCTTTCAGAATTTATGAACGAAAGAGTAATCAGATGCAATGATTTGTAAAGACTGAACTAATCCATATTTAATGCCATGCTTACGCAAAAGCATACTGCGATATGGAGGTATGCAGAAGTTTTTTTGAGGCCCTGTTCAACAAAAGTATTGATGCCACTGACTGAAAGCCTTTAAATTTAATAACGTATGTATATTTTTGAAATTAAAAAGTAAGACTTTAGTCCAAATAACTTAACAATATACTGCGTTGATTCTAAAATCAAATCTATTCCTAACAGAGCCATTTGCTTTTCAGCATATATGTCAGTGGTGTGCCTCTGCGACATGTTTGATATGTTTACAGTCTACATCAATCATCGTCAGAGCTCCGTTCCAGATGCATCCTGTATCAAGCGCTATGATATTTTTCACAGGGCATTTTCCTTGAAGTGCTGCCCAGTGACCGAATATGATGGTGTCTTTTGGTGAAATGTTTTTCTGCATTTCATACCATGGATAGAGATTATTCTCTTTTGCCGCCTCCGGACCGTCCTTGCAGAGAAATTCTAGAGACATATCTGATCTGCAGAAACGCATTCTGGTAAAAGCGTTAACTATGTATATAAGGCGCTTGAGCTCAACTGTTGTCGATATTTTTCCTATTTCAGCGTTAGGATCCCTTTTCAGTATTTTTTCACCCTTTCTTGCTTTTGCTTCCTTTTTCAGAACTTTCATCCAGGAATCGGGTTTGTCTGAAAACATGTTGCTCATGAACCAGTCAAAACGGTTCGACTGAAGAATCTTTTCTACTTCCTTCGAATATCCTACTGCTTCATCAAATTTCCATTCCGGTGACAATCCAGCATGAGTAAGAAGCAGATTACGGGATTGATCAAAGTATGCAAGAGGTCTGCTTCTAAGATAGTTAAAAATATTTTCTGAATCAGGCTCTTTTAAAATAAGAGCAAGCTCTTTTGCTTTAAGATTTTTTAAAAACTCTTCTTTTGTGCTGGGACTTGCCATGGAACGCCAGATTGAATAGTTTCTAAGCAGACTTAATTCGTGATTGCCGAGTACTGTGACGATTCTGTTTTGGTTTTTTATAAAGAATCTTAATGTGTCTACGGGTCTCGGACCTCTGCCGATAATATCTCCGGTTGAGAGAAGAAAATCCTCCTGCATATTGAATTTTACTGCATTTAGCAACTCGCTGAATTCAGTAAAGCAACCATGAATGTCTCCAACGCAGAAGGTCCTCATTGCTCTTCCCTTTGGCTGATGTAATTTGCGATTCTTACGTACTGCTCAACAGTAATGTTTTCAGCGCGAAGTTTAGGATCGAGCCCCAAAGCGTTAAAATCATCAGCATTGAGAAATTCCGACATACTGTTAGCTATCGTTTTTCTTCTCTGATTGAACGAAGCAGCTACGATACGGTTCATAAGTTTTTCATTTTCTGCAGTATAAGGCTTTTTGTCATATGGAATTATTTTTATGACAGCTGAATCAACCTTTGGCGATGGGGTGAAGGATGACGGAGGAACTTCAAGGAAAGGCATCATCCTGCAGTAATACTGCCCCATTATGGTAAGTTTGCCGTAATCCTTTGTATTAGGGGCTGCTATCAGGCGGTCTACAACCTCTTTTTGCAGCATAAAATGCATATCCTGGATCATTGATCCAAAACTCAGCAGATGGAACAGGAGCGGAGTGGAGATATTGTATGGAAGATTGCCGTATATTCTCAGAGGTTTATTTTCTTCCTTGAGTTTTGAGAAATCAAAATTCAGCGCATCTTCTTCATATATGGTGAGCTGCTCACGGATAAAAGGGTGATGACGCAGACGATCTGCAAGATCGCGATCGATTTCTATTACATTAAGATGTTTTATGCGCTCGCATACCGGTTCAGTAAGAGCACCAAGCCCCGGACCGATTTCTACCATTGTGGCACTGTCCTGAGGTGATATGGTATTTACTATTGTTGAAATAATGTTTTCATCACAGAGGAAGTTCTGACCGAACTGCTTTTTAGCATGGTAGTTCCCTGTAGTCCTCAGATTCTGTTTCGGTTTATATCTTCCCATATTTAGCCTTAGCCATTTGTATTGCGTACTCTATTGCCGTGTACAGGCTGCCGTGATCTGCAAGCCCCTTTCCTGCAAGATCGAGTGCCGTTCCGTGATCTACTGATGTGCGTATAAAAGGAAGCCCGAGTGTTATGTTGACAGCCTTTCCAAATCCTTTGTATTTGAGTACCGGCAGACCCTGATCGTGGTACATTGCCAGTATGGTATCGGCATCCTGCATATACTTAGGCTGAAAAACTGTGTCAGCAGGAACTGGTCCTATAAGATTAACCCCTTTTTTCTTAAATTCTTTTATGACCGGTATTATGGTGTTTATCTCTTCCATTCCCAGATGTCCGCCTTCCCCGGCATGCGGGTTGAGACCGCAGACATATATTTTTGGATTTTCAATTCCGAACTGCGTTTTAAGATCGTGATCAACTATGGTTATTATTCTTCTCAGAAGCGGGGCCGTAATTGTTTTGGAGAGTTCTGCTATAGGTATGTGTGTTGTGGCCAGAGATACACGCAGACCGTCAGTTGCGAGCATCATCACTACTTCTCTTACTTTGGCGTAGTCTCTGAAAAATTCGGTATGACCGGTAAAATGCAACCCGGAATCAGCAATGATCCCTTTATGGACAGGTCCAGTTACAACTGCGTGGTATTCACCGGACATGCATCCTCTTGCAGCCTCCGTGAGCATATTGATAACGTATGGACTGTTGTCAACCTTCAGTTTGCCAGGCGTCACAGCGGTGACAAGTCTTATTTGTCTGTATGTAATTGTGCCGGCACGGGAGGGCTCAATCGGAGCATCAGGATCATATTCCTTGAAATTGATGTTTTTGTGGAGCAGTTTTGCATATTTTTTCAGCAGAGATAGATCCGCAAGAACTACGAGCTGACAGGGCCAGTCTCTTTCCGCAATGGCCAGACAGATTTCCGGACCGATTCCTGCGCTTTCTCCTGATGAAATAACAATTCGAAATGTATTGCTGTTCATTTGTTCATTTCCTTACTCTGATGTATCATCGGATTGATGCAAATTCTGCAGATCTTCATCTAATATTTTTATGTAGCTCTGATTGCGCAATTCGTTCAGCCAGAAGATCAATTCTTCGTTGTATCGTTTTGAAAACAGAATTTCAAAGGCCTTGTCCTTTAGTGCGGATTGAGAATTCATATCCACCTTTTTATCCAGCAGCTGAGCTATGTGCCAGCCGTAGCTTGATTTAAACGGAGAACTGATTTCTCCTATTTTCAAGGTTTTGACGTTTTGAGCAAATAAAGGATCAAAAACATCTGGATTCTGCATTTCGAGATCACCGCCGTTTACTGCGGTTGCCGGATCCTCTGAGTATTTGTGCGCTTCCGTTGCAAAGTCTGACTCGTTATTCGCGATACGAGCTCTTATTTCATTAAGTTTTTCAACCACCTTGGAATCTGACAGGATCACGGTAGGTTTAATAAGGATATGTCTGAGTTTAAGTTTTAAATCCGGAGTGTACTGATGACCTTTGATTTTTATTACCTTAATAATCACATAACCGGAATCGATGCGGAACGGACCAATGATGTCACCTTCCTTTGCCCCCACAAGGTGATTGGTGAACATTGTCGGAAGACTGTTAATGTTTGTTTCTTCCCATTCGCCTCCGTCAGATGCTTTATCATCCTGACTGTACTGAGCGGCAAGCTTTCCGAAGTTTTCTCCTTTCTTGATACGATTTGCTATATCATTGGCAAGCTGTTCAACCTGACCGATTTCTGATGGTGACATGGTGCTTTCAAGACGAAGAAATATATCGGCTATACGATAGACAACTTCATAGCCCTGCTCCTTTTTGAGCATTTCAACCATACGATCAATTTCTTGATTTGAAATTTTGATTCTTTTTCTTACATTTATACTTTGAAACTCACTCAGCAGTGCTTCCTTTCTGAATTTTTCTCTTGTCTGCGCCGGTGTAAGACCATCCCGTCTGAAACTTTCCTCATACAGCTTTTGAACGGTGGTACCGTTTATTTTGGCTGCTGTTTCCATCATCTGATCCAGATGAACGTCGCTGATAGATACGCCCATCTTTTCAGCCAGCTGTTCAACCAGTGCTGAATTTATCAGCTGATCCAGAGCCTGCCGTCTGATTATCTGCCTGTCGGGTATCTGTTCCTGCGAGAGATGAGTTTTCATCTTTTTCAGATATTCTGATTCATATTTATCTAAATCACTTTTTAAAATTACCCTGTCATTAGCTATTGCTTCGATGCGGTTTTTACCGGTGTCAGCCGCAGCGACCGATGCACCAACTGTCAGGGACGAAATAAATAAAAGAGTGATTAATTTTCCTAGCATGACTACTCCGAAATATTGAATGGACGGTTGTACGGTAACAGTCGTGTGTTGAGATTATGCTCAAGATCCTTGCCACCG
This sequence comes from Succinivibrionaceae bacterium, assembly GCA_016284235.1. Taxonomy (GTDB): domain Bacteria; phylum Pseudomonadota; class Gammaproteobacteria; order Enterobacterales; family Succinivibrionaceae; genus UBA2804. Next base: position 13,102 of record JAEEOK010000014.1, on the reverse strand, counting down.
AGGCTTCCTAGACCTTTCATTTCAAACTGAAGCCCGAATTTTGTATCCTCTCGAGCCCTTAGGTGAATGTTGTCAGGTTCATTGACCTGTTCAAGAAATACATTGAATTTCCAACAGCAGTTGTCATATTGGAATTTAACGATTCTGTCAATATTGTGCTTCTGCTCCAGGTCATAGAACATGGAGGACATGAAGCTGAAATTATCGTTTATCGGCAGAGCAAGGTGTGCACCCAATTGTTTAAGATCAACATTTTTGAAGTCAAACATTGTTCTGTTACCCTGTCTTGTGTATCGATAGTTGATCTGTGCCGTTATCGAACTGTCCTTGTATTCAAGCGCAGCAAATCCACGGTACATATGATGCTTGACAGTGTCATATGATAATGAACTTGCAAAATTGACGTGTTCATGCGGTCTGATTTCCAGCATCATATTGAAATTTGATTTGGAATGTTTGTTTTCATTGTATTCGGGATACAGTGATACTTTCTGATCTTCAAGAGAAAAAGCCTGTCCGACGGTAAGAACTGCTCTTTCATGGCCGTGATCGTCCGTAAGCTTGCTTGTGAATCCCAGAGTCACTCTGTTTTCATCTGATATCCTGTCGATTCCGGCATAACGGTTGCTGTAGAAAATACTGTAGTAGTCCTGGATGAAGTCAGTAGTGTCGTACAGACCTATTCCGTCCTGGTTGCGATATGGTACGTAAAGATACTGAATAATCGGTTCCAGTGACTGGTTGAAGTTAGTGCCGAACAGATTGAAATCGGAATCAAGAATAAGGTGGATTTTCATATTGAAAAGGGGCAGAAAACGGTCTGCCGTTCTATCTATATGAGTGAATCCGCGATCAGCAAGATAAGGCATCAGAAAATGATCCGGATCCTGTGAGTACCGCGTATACATAAATTTCAGAGTGCTGTCCATTTGCAGAAACGGCTGCTGAATGATTGGCAGATTCAGAGCACTTTCCAGATGCAGACGTTTGCCTTCATAGTTTCCGTCAATGTCATTGCCTTTGGTATGTATGAAATTTGCCGCCTCGGCATAATTTCTAAGATTGAAATATCTGAACGGCATTGTATTGGTTACGGAGAGCTTCGGCAGTATGGAAAACGGCTTCATGTCGGTTTCTATAAGCATCTGATAGTTGCGTGCTTCCAGAGACAGTGTTGTAAACTTTGACGGTTTGTACTTCAGTACGGCATTTTGCAGCAATTTGCTGTTGGAGCCGGAAATATTCCCGAGATCATTGAAATAATTATAATCACGGTTGTTTACTTTGTTGAAGTTGACGTCCAGAAGCAGCTTCCTGTTCAGAAAATCACTGTGGTGAAGGTATCTTAAAAACCATCTGTTTGCGTTGTAGTTGTCGTCCTTGCTGGCCTTGCGATCGTGATTTATATATTCGAAATTGAGTGTTCCCGTGTTATGCGGATCCAGCATATATCTGAATTCATGTGAACTGAAAAATCCGCGTCGGGTTATAATTTTTGGAGTCAGAGTATAGTCGTAGTTTGGTGCAATGTTCCAGTAAAACGGAGTTGCTATCTGCAGACCGTCTGATTTGCCGTACTCAAGTGAAGGGTAAAGAAGACCTGTCTTTCTCTGATTTTTAATCGGAAAAGTAAAGTAAGGCAGGTAAAATACAGGAACGTCATAAAACCACAGAGTTGTGTTCCATGCTTCTCCGAATACTTCACTATTGTCCACATCGACAGTTGAGGCTGTCAGGTACCAGGTTTCATCACTCTGCGGGCATGTTGTTATTTTTGCGTTCTCGAAGTGATAAATGCCGTCCTTGTGGTTGTAAACGACTTTTTTGGCATTGCCATGGGTCGGGGAACCGTGGAGTATGTATGACGGATCTGAAAGAGAAGCTACGCGGCTGTCAAGACTGGTGTTAAGTTCCGAAGCGTTCTTGATTGTTATGTAGCCGTCCTTGTACCTGATGTTGCCGCTGGCACTGATCTGGTTGAGCTGACGATCATATGAGGTCTGATCAGCATTTAGAAATCTGTTACCCTGTGTAAGCTGGACATCCCCTAGAAATGAGATGTGATATTTATCTGAGGTATTTACGGAATCTGAGAAGATATCTATCGGTGTTGTTTTTATATCAAATTCCTGATCATCAATGGCAGGTACATCGGCATAGCACTGCTTGTTGAATCCGGGAAACGGATTTTTGTATTTTACAGTATTTGCAATTGCTGTCGATGATAGCACTGACATGAGAATAACAGCAGCCAGTTTGTTCACTTTTATGGGCATTATTTGTTTCCAGATCTGTTATTTATTTTTTTTTGATTTTACAACCCTGCAATTTTATCATATTGGCCGTTTTTTCTTAACCACATATTATTGGTAATGTTGAATTGATACAGCTCCGCAGAGGCCTGAAAAATCAATTACCCGATTTATTTTCAGTTTATAAATCTGTTGATGTTTTTTGATGTCCAAACAGTTAAAATTATGCGCATAAAATCAGATGAGTGGAGTCTAAAAACAATGGACAGATATACAGATCTTCTCCGTTTTATCAGCAGAGTCACTGGTGAAAGAGATCCGGAGCCTTCTATCGTTTCGGGGGATGCCTCCTTTAGAAAGTATTACAGGTACAGGGACAGGATATATGTTGATGCTCCTCCTTCCACGGAAAAAAACAGGGAGTTTGTGGAACTTTCTGCAGTATACAATTCCTATGGAATTCCAGTACCAAAGGTCTATGAAGCTGATTTGGACAATGGATATCTGTGCGTTGAGGATCTTGGAAATGTCATGTTCAGCTCCCGCATCGGCGACAGCAGTTCAATGCATGATATGTACATCAAGGCGGCAGATATCCTGGTGAAAATATCATCTGTCAAAGAAAATTTTACTCCGTTTGATGAAGCTTTTATCAGACGGGAGGTGCAGATATTTTTAGACTGGTATCTGGATGCTCATTTAGGCAGAAAATTAAAAGGCAGCGATGCAAAAATATGGGATTCAGTGATCGATATTTTGATACGGAACTGTTTGATACAGCCTCAGATTGTTATGCATCGGGATTTTCACTGCCGCAATATTATGGTTCGTGCTGACGGTTCGCTTGCACTGATTGATTTTCAGGATACAGTAACAGGACCTCTCACTTATGATTTGGTTTCGCTGATTAAGGACTGCTATATAACTCTTGAGCCGAATTTGAGAAATGAAATCGCTCACTACGTTTTTGATGGCTTTTCCGACAGTGGAGTTCTCAGGAATGAATCCTTTGAGAATTTTGAGAGGTTCTTGGATCTTACCGGAATGCAGAGACATCTCAAGGCTATTGGCATTTTTTGCCGTCTTCTTCATCGTGACGGCAAGGATGGGTATCTTCAGTATCTTTCCAGAACATTTACCTATGTGAGAGATGTGGCATCGAAATATAATGAACTTTCTGATTTTAAAATTCTTCTTGAGGACAGACTTTTATGATTAAAAAAGCTATGATTCTGGCGGCAGGAAGAGGGGAAAGACTGAGACCTATAACTGACAGCATACCTAAACCTCTTGTTGAAGTCGGCGGAGTTCCCCTGATTGTTCATCATATAAACAAACTTTCAAACAGCGGAATCAAGGATATTGTTATCAATACAGCGTGGCTGGGTGAAAAACTGGTTGAGGTCCTGGGAGACGGTTCATCATACGGGGTGTCCATAGCATGGTCTCATGAAATGCCGGGAGGTCTAGAAACAGCAGGAGGGTTGAGAAAAGCGCTTCCGCTGCTGGGGAGCGATCCTTTTCTGGTAGTTAACGGCGACACATACATTGATGCTGACTACAGTGCTTTCAGAGTTGATGAATCATGGAATCTTGCTGTTCATATGTGGCTGACGGAAAACCCGCCTCATCATCCACATGGTGATTTTTCTCTGAACGGCGGAATGATAGCTTCATCCCCCGCCTATACATTTACAGGGATAGCTGTTTACAGTCCAGACTACATTGCCGAGATTCCGGAGGAAAGATGTGCATTGAAGCCATGGTTTGAAAACTGGATCAAAAGAGATTTAATCAGCGGTGAGCTGCTTCGCGGTACATGGTTTGATGTCGGTACTGTTCAGCGTCTTGAAGAAGTTAATGCTTTCTTCGAAAAAAATCGTCAGTTCAAAATAGAACAATAGTTGCCGGTCATACATTCTGTCGGGCCTATTGCTTGCTGCATGGGGATATTTTTTGAGTGGCTGCGTCTGAAGATAATAATGTCGTTACTTCCTGCTGCTGCGGATGCATAGTTTTCTATCTTTTTGCAGCTGCCGGAATTGGAATTGCTGAGACATTTCGCAGTCCGGTTCTTGGTGTTGCTGCCTTTATTGTTGCCGTTGTTGTCCTTATGGCAGTAGGCTCTGGTCATCGTGATGGGCAGCATAGGCATCACTCGCCCGGCGGATCTTCTGATTATGACGGTAAAAAAGAATCCGGTGAAGATCCGTTTCAGGATTTGGATTTCGCAAGACTGGTCTTTATTCCAATTGGGTATGTGGCGGGTCGAAGTTCATGCAGTCTCAGCATGCAGTATCTTTTTGTTGATGAGATTATAGAGCGCTGCGAATTTTCCTATGATGTAGGAATGGCTGCGAGGGATTTTGTTAATGCAGGAAGAGTAGCTTCAAAGAACGAAATATACCGTATTATTTCATCTTCTTTTCATAGACTGAAATATGAAGATCGTATCAAGATCTTTTTATATCATGTTTCCATATTGTTTTATGACTCACTTCTTACCCGTAATGAGATTAATCTTTTTTATGAGATAGGAGCATGGTATCAGTTTCCCAAAGCTGAAATAGACCGGCTTCTCAGAGAAATGCTCAAAAGATATGCTCTTGAATATGACAGAGCAAGGGATTGCTACAGAATCTTTGATCATGAGGAATATGACTCATATAAAAGCAGAAGTGAAAACAATTATTCCAGTTATGGCAGCGGTTACTCAGATAACAGCAGAGGGGAAAATTATACCCACGGAGGAGAAAAGAACAGCCACTACAGTGATAATTACGGATACACTGACAGTAAACTGAGAAACGCGTATCTTGTTCTCGGTGTTGATTCCACTACTTCGAATGAAGATGTGAAAAAGGCCTACCGCAGATTGATGAGCAAGTATCATCCGGATAAAGCCATTGCGCAGGGATTGGGAAAGTCCGGCGTGAAACGGTACACGGAATTATGCCAGTCAATACAGTTAGCCTGGGAAACAGTAAAAGAATACCGTAATTTAAACTGATTATTTATTTGACGATTCTGGATGACTGAAACCTGGTTTTTCTTACATACGCCCCAAAAGATTTTATGAGTTCGTCCGTGTCATCGCATTTTATAACTTTGAACGATGATGGTTTCCTGCCCTGCTTTTTCAGCATAAATGTTCTTTTTTCTACAGCATCATTGAGATAACTGTTTGAATCTGTGGTGATAATATCAGCAAAAAATCCTTTATATGTGCTCAGCTGCGTGGCAACGTACGAGTTTGATTCAAGATCCCGGTATGTGGCATTGTAAGCGATTAGACCGTTTGGATTGAATATAAGACTTTCCTCAATTCCTGAAAGTACCCATGAAAGTGTTTCACCGGCACACAGGATCAGATTTGTTTTATCATGAGTTCCGATTGTGTCTACGGAAGCTTTTACATAGTTGAGAAAGGCGGATTTAACACTGGTTATCTCATCGTTGTTTTCACTGTTTGGAAGATGCTCTGAAATTTCAGGTATCGGAAGAAAGACGAAGCAGTCATAACCATTGCTAGAACCGGTTTCGGCAAGCTTGAGCATCTGATGAGTTGTTGTCCATGATGGGAAAAAAAATATATGTCCTCTGCTTTTAGGTTTTGCTGATTCGTATTCAATAAACAGAACCCCGTTAGCTTCTCTTGCTTTTTTATGTTTGCTCCAGCTCTCTTTTAAATATTTCCTCTGCTGTTCGTTAAGAGTGCTTATGTATGTTTCATAGTCTTCAGCGGCAGAAGAATTACTGCCGGATGTTTCTGCGGACGACTCTGGAGAATCTGTTTTTGATGTATCGTCCTTTGCCGATTCTTCAGTTTTCTCTGAAGAAATATTTTCATTGCTTTCCTCCAAATCAGCAAAAGCATCGGTTATGAGTAGAACTGCAAGTAAAGCGGTCAGAATGTTGCGTTTCATAGTTTGTTACCGACAGAAAGCACTCTGTTAAAGAGAAAGTTAGCAAAGATTATTTATCAGTCTAACTGAAAACTCCATCAGGGGTTTCAAAAGGTGGTGCTATTTTAAAGTAAAGTCTCTTTCCTGTTGTAGGATCATCAAATGAAAGTTCGCCGGCATGCAAGTACAGATGCGGAGCCATGGCTTTGATTTCAGGGGTTGCGTACCATTTATCACCAAGTATTGGATGACCAAATTCTTTCATGTGAAGTCGAAGTTGGTGAGAACGTCCGGTCACGGGATGAAGTTTCATAAAACTCCGCTGTTCAGATTTGTAAATACACTCGAACTGCGTTACAGCTCTTCGACCGTTTTGAAAATCTATTCTTTGCAGCGGTTTGTTGTTTATATCAAGGGCAATGGGAAGATCTATTTCTCCAAAATCTTTCTCCACTTTCCCTGCTACCCACGCATAGTAGCATTTTTCCACGGTACGATTCTGAAACTGTTTACCCAGAATGCTGGCTGCAAGCCTTGTTTTAGGTACCACTAGCAGTCCAGAAGTACTCATATCAAGTCTGTGCGCAGCTGCTGCCAAAGGAAATTTACTCTGAACTCTTGTGAGTATGCTGTCAAAAAGATGAGGCTCCTTTCCCGGTACTGAAAGAATACCGGAAGGCTTGTTAATAACAATAATTGCAGGATCCTCATATATTGTATCTAAATACGGATCTTTCGGAGGATTGTAGTCATCATGGTTCAGCATTAGTTGCTAGCCAGACTGTTTTGCGGAAAATTGAGCTTCATGAGTTTCCTTGCTTCCCTTTCCATATCGGAAAGACCTAGTTTCTGGTAACTCTTAATCATAATTTCAAGGGCATCTTCCGCCGATGTTGTGTCATAGAAACTGTCTATGATTTTTTTTGTACGGTTGGCTGCCGCCACATATGCCCTGCGATCATAGTAGTACTGTGCAATTGAGAGATAGTATTTTGCCAGACGATTCTTCAGGTACAGCATTCGCACTTTTGCATCGGAGGCGTATTTGCTGTTAGGCATCTGATTGACTATAAAACCGAAATCTCGGAATGCCTCTTCACTATAGGCTGGATCCCTGTCGTACCGGTCTATCGCAAAAATTGAGTGCAGCAGATCCGAATCCATTTGCATGAGAACCAGACCTCGAATGTAGTAAACGTAGTCTAAATCCTTATGTGCAGGATTGATGTTGATGAACCTGTCTGTAACCTGCAGAGCCTTGTCATTTTTCTCATCTTTATAGTAGCAGTACATTAGATCCAAATTTACCTGATCAGCATACAGACCGTAAGGATATCTTGAGTTGTGTGCAACAAGGATTTCAGAAGCTCTTTTATAATCACCTTTCGCCATTCTTTCCTGGGCATCTGCGTAGAGTTTCTTTGGACTTTTGTCCTCCACGTTATCAGGATCTGTATCACTCCATGTGCATCCGTTTAATCCTGCGGATAGTGTGAGTACACATAAAAGGTGGATAATATGGTGTAATTTCATGGTCGTTACGTTTTTATTTTTATCTGATTCATCCGCCGTATGCAGTTTACATCCCCCTCTGCCTGAAGGCAGGGGATTCCTACCAGTTCCCACGGCAAGCTGCAGGCTACTCTCGGCGGGGTCTTGCTGCTGACCGACAATACGGTTCACTTCACAAGCTCTGCGGCTATGTCCTGGCTTGATTTGCCGTCATTGAGAAAGCCGAAGTCTATCTCTGTTAGCAAAAAAGATTATACCTAATTTTATGCCTTATATCCACACGCCCTAAAGGCCGTGGTTTCACGGCACGTTCAGATAAATATGAAAACATGCGGTAGATAAACCGAGTGTGGACGAGTTTATGCAGTACAGCGTCTCCGTAGGAATAAAAAAGCATGTCAGAAAATTCCGCTTGGCAGAAACAGTCGGTCAGTCATCGATATATGGTAGCCTTTGAAAAAAACACTTTGGATCCGTCAACAGTTAAAATTGAGATGAAGGTTCAGGTACTAACAATTTGGCGGTGCAGGAAGCTGATGAACACAAAACTTGTAGGTTATGGCCTGACTGAATTGTATAATCTAAGCCTGTGAAGACTGAAAAAAAGAAACCTAACAGACAGAAGTGATGTTTATGGCGAAATGCCATGACTTTTATCGTGCACAGTGTCAGAATGCACGGTATTTTTTTCGTTGTGTTCAAAGGTGTATCTTCAGACATGAGAACGATTCACGGTTTGCAGCAATTAACAGGGAAATAAGCGATGGTACAGAATGTCAATCTTGAAACTACAATAAATGTTTCCGATCATGGAAGAAGACTTGATCAAACATTGAGTCTCATTTTCGAGGATTACTCACGCAGCAGAATTAAGAGCTGGATAGAGGCGGGTTTGGTTACTGTTGACGGACAAGTTGTTACACTGCCGCGAATGGAGGTTTCTGAAGGACAGAAGGTTGTGATTAATGCTCAGATTGAGGATGACACCCGTTTTGAGCCGCAGGATATTCCTCTGAATATTGTTTATGAAGATGATGATATTCTTGTAATTAACAAGCCCGCCGGGCTGGTTGTGCATCCCGGAGCAGGATGTCATGACGGCACAGTGCTGAACGCAATGCTTTTTCATTATCCTCAGACGCAGAATGTTCCAAGAGCAGGCATTGTTCACCGTTTGGATAAAGATACTTCCGGTCTTATGGTAATAGCTAAAAATGTCGAGGCGCAGAACCGACTTGTTCGCGATATCAGCAGGCATGAAGTAGTGAGAGAATACGAAGCTTTTGTGTGCGGACATATGACGGCAGGCGGTGTTGTTGATGAGCCTATAGGCCGGCATCCTAAAATAAGAACCTGTATGGCAGTAGTTCCTGAAGGATACGGCAAGGAGGCAGTTACTCATTACAGGGTTCTGGAAAAGTTTAGAGCTCATACACGTCTGCGTCTTCGTCTGGAAACAGGAAGAACTCATCAGATTCGTGTACATATGGCTTACATAAATCACAGTCTGATAGGAGATCAGCAGTACGGCGATCCTGGTCGAATGATTCGAAGTGCATCGAAAGAGTTTTCCAGATATCTGGCAACATTCCCCCGGCAGGCTCTTCATGCTGTCAAACTTGAGCTAGAACATCCCGTTTCAGGTGAAAAACTTCAGTTTGAGGCTCCTATTCCTGATGATATGCTTGATCTTCTCGAACACCTCAGAGAAGATACTCAGGCGCATCCTGATGAAATTGTCTGGAGCTGATTATGATAGAACCGTTCTGGAATGTATCAAGTTCTGTTGGTTCTTTGTGTTCTCTTCGGTGCGGAGGAGTGAGCGAAGGATGTTATTCATCACTGAACCTGGGCTTTCATACTGGAGATAACCCTGACTGCGTTTCTGAGAACCGGACTCTTTTGAAAAGAGCTGCAGGTGTAGGTAAAGTTGTTTATGTAAATCAGATTCACGGAACATCTGTTTTAAACGTCGATAATCCTGATATTTCCGATTCTGCAATAACTGCCGATGCTCTTGTAACTCGGCTTCCTGATGTAGCTCTTGCAATAATGACAGCGGATTGTCTTCCTGTACTTTTGGCTTCAAGTGACGGTAAGGTGGTGGCTAACGCTCATGCAGGATGGAGGGGTCTTTGTGAAGGTGTTCTGGAAAATACGGTTTCTGCCATGAACACATCTCCGGAATTGATTCATGTGTATATGGGACCATGCATAGGTCAGGAGTCATTTGAAGTTGGACCTGAAGTTAGGGAGGCTTTTTTAGACAGAGATTCAGATTGTTTGAACTGTTTTATTCCGAGCTCTCATGGTGAAAAATACCTGGCTGATTTACGTGGACTGGCTGTTCGCAGACTTACTTCTGCCGGAATCGATTACCGAAATATATATGGCGGTTATTTTGATACCTACACCATGTCGGAACTTTTTTTCTCTTACCGCAGAGACGGTGTGACAGGCAGAATTGCGTCTCTAGTATGGATTAGACAGTAACAAGTTCTAAGTTATAAAAAATTATTTCTTCATCACACTTGAAAATATTTTTCCTTGCCTATAAGTATCTTAGTAGAAAGTGATAGAAAATGGAGGCTTGGAATGAATATAGACAAGTTCACAACAGGATTTCAGAAGGTCTTAACCGATGCTGAATCCATTGCCAATAAGAATGGCAATCAGTATATGGAACCGCTGCATATTATGGCAGCGATTCTTAAGTCTACGGAGAACTCCGCTGTATCGGAGATTATTGTCAAGTCTGGCATAAATATTAATGATTTTAGGCGGAGCGTTTTTTCTGAACTTGATAAACTGCCGCAGGTTGGAGGGGCAGCATCAGGGGAACTGCTTTTGTCGCCTCAGACTAATCGTGTTTTGAATCTTTGCGAGCGTTACGCATCAAAGAAAGGTGACACATTTATTTCTACTGATGTTTTTGTTCTTGCAGCCATCGAGGATAATGGAGCACTGGGCAATCTGATGCGCAAGTTTGGAGCTACTGGCAAGAAGATTGACAGTGCCATAGAAGAGGTTCGCGGAGGGGTTGCCGTTACAGAAAAAAACAGCGAGGAACAGCGCGGAGCCTTGGCGAAATACACCATCGATCTTACCAAACGTGCTGAAGACGGATTGATTGATCCTGTTATCGGAAGAGATGATGAGATCAGGCGTACTATTCAGGTTCTTCAGCGCAGATCAAAGAATAATCCTGTAATTATCGGTGAACCTGGTGTCGGTAAGACTGCAATAGTCGAGGGACTGGCTCAGCGTATTGTAAATAAGGAAGTTCCGATCACGCTGCGGGATAAGAGAATTCTGTCTCTTGATATGGGCTCACTCATTGCCGGAGCAAAGTATCGTGGTGAGTTTGAGGAAAGATTAAAGGCACTTCTGACAGATCTCAAGAAAACTAACGGTCAGGTCATTCTTTTCATTGATGAAATTCATACTATTGTTGGAGCCGGTGCAACCGGTGAGGGAGGTATGGATGCGGGCAATATGCTCAAACCTTCTCTTGCCAGAGGTGAACTCCACTGCATTGGAGCGACAACTTTAAATGAATATCGTAAATATATAGAGAAGGATGCCGCTCTTGAACGCCGATTCCAGAAGGTTTTTGCAGAGGAACCGTCTGTAGAGGATACCATTGCGATTCTCAGAGGCCTTCAGGAAAAATATGAACTTCATCATCACGTTGAAATTACAGATCCTGCCATAGTTGCAGCTGCTACATTATCAGCAAGGTACATCACGGATCGCCGGCTTCCTGATAAGGCTATTGATCTTATTGATGAGGCTGCGGCAAGTATCCGTATGCAGATGGACTCAAAGCCGGAGATTATGGATAAAATTGATCGCCGTATTATTCAGTTAAAAATGGAAAAACAGGCGATCAGCAAGGATAACGATGAAGCTTCTAAGGAAAGACTTAAGCTTGTCTGTGAAGAACTTGCACAGAAGGAAAAGGAATACAGAGATCTTGACGATCAATTAAAAACTGAACGTATGACTCTGGATCAGTCTCAGAATGTAAAGGATAGGCTGGATAAAGCCCGTCAGGAACTGGCTGTTGCGACACGTAACAATGATTTGGACAAGATGAGTGAGCTCACCTATGGTGTAATACCGGAGCTTGAAAAGAAATTAAAAGAGCCTGTTGCTGATCCTGCAGAAAGTCAGAAGGACAGACTGCTGAAAAATATGGTAACCGACGATGAAATAGCCGAGGTGATTTCCAAAGCAACCGGTATTCCTGTCTCGAAGATGATGGAAAGTGAAAAGTCAAAACTCCTTCGTATGGAGGATGAATTTCATAAGAGAGTCGTAGGTCAGGATGATGCAGTTGTTGCAATAGCCAATGCGATAAGAAGGAGCAGAGCCGGCCTTTCTGATCCTATGAAGCCAATTGGATCATTTCTGTTCCTCGGACCAACTGGTGTCGGAAAAACAGAACTGTGCAAGACTCTGGCAGAGTTTCTTTTCGACTCTCAGGATGCAATGGTTCGTATTGATATGTCGGAGTACATGGAGAAACATTCTGTTGCAAGACTGATTGGTGCACCTCCGGGATATGTTGGTTACGATGAAGGCGGTTATCTTACAGAAACAGTTAGAAGAAGACCGTACTCTGTAATTCTGCTTGATGAGGTGGAGAAAGCTCATCCTGACGTGTTCAATGTTTTATTGCAGGTTTTGGATGATGGCCGCCTGACCGACGGACAGGGAAGGACGGTTGATTTCAAAAACACTGTTATCATAATGACGTCAAATCTCGGATCTCAGTTGATTCAGGATAATTGCGGCGAGAGTTATGAGCAGATGAAGTCACAGCTGCTTGATGTCCTGAAAGAACATTTCCGTCCTGAATTTTTGAATCGTATTGATGAGACGGTTGTATTTCACCCTCTTGATCATGATGCAATTCTGAATATTTGCCATATTCAGGTTAACAATCTTATGAAGAGATTGAATGTTTTGGGTTATGACATTGAACTTGATGACACTGCTTGGGAGCATCTTGGTAAAATCGGATTTGATCCTGTTTTCGGTGCAAGACCGCTTAAGAGAGCAATTCAGCAGGAAATCGAGAATCCTCTGTCTAATGAAATCTTGTCTGGACATGTAATGGTAAAGAAAAAGTATATTATCAGCTTTGATGATAATGAGGTTTTCAAAGTTAAAGAAGCCTGAACAACATATAATCCAGTCTTAAGAAAATAGGCGGGTACTCTGGCGACAGGGATCCGCCTTTTTTTTTTTGCGTCCGAGATCATAACTGTCAAAAGTAACTGTAGAGTGATGGTTCCTTTCGTATGAATTTTTAGATGAATAAAAGAGAGGATAATTGTGAAGTCAGGCCATGAAAAGAAAGGAAGAAGGATATAGAATTGAATAAACTAGCGGGAGTTGTGCTACATAGACTCAACAAAGAGGAAG